>JACSRG010000497.1 GCA_014879865.1 Anaerolinea sp. | reverse complement strand
GCAAACCGCGACCAGATCGAAGCCCCGATCTACGTCGATGGCATGGTGCGGGCGGTCTGCCGCGCTTATGTCCGCTTCCCCGACTGGCTGCCGCCGGAGACGGTCAAAACGGCGAAGGATGAGCACCTGTTTTTTCGGAACAAAGTCCTGCCGGTCGAGACACAGGCGCAGCGCATGGAAATCGCTAACGCTGCCCTGCCCTGCGTGATTGTCTCTTCGTCCGGCATGTTGACCGGCGGACCTTCGGCGGTCTACGCGAAGGCACTGGCAGCCGACGCGCGTAATGCGATCCTGCTGACCGGCTATCAGGACGAGGAAGCGCCGGGTCGGGCTATTCAGCGCGCCATTAAGGAGAGGCAGGAAGGCGATGAAGTGACTATCCGCATCGACGGGCAACCGGTGACGGTGCGCTGCGAACTAGGGACGTATTCGCTTTCCGCCCATGCCGACGAAGGCGAGCTGGTTAGCGTGGCGGAGTCCTTCGACGTGGAGCAGATCGCGCTGGTGCATGGCGACCCGGATGCGCGACAGAGTCTCGCCAACGCCCTGCGCGCGCGCGGTCGCGTCGTGCGGATGCCGGTCTCTGGGCAGGCATTGGAATGGGACTTCGAGAAAAAGCCGTGGAGGCTTGCAAAATCGGTTCAGGGTACTCATAGCACTAGAATCGATGCAAAGGCGCTCTGGGACGCCTTAGCGGGGCATTCTGGCGATTTCTACAGCGCACAAGAACTGGCACAGATGTGGTACGGCGATATTAGCAGAGCGAATGAGGTCGCGGCGGAGCTGACAGAGGACGCTGTTTACTTCTCGCCCGATTGGCGGCAGCGGGGGAACTTTCAAGTCCACTCGCCGGAGCAGGTGAAGCGGGCGCTGCGCCGCCATGCGATCATGCTGGCAAATCCCGACCTCGCCGGCAAGTGGATCGTGCTGCGTGACAGCAACAACCGTCCGCGTGTGGGCGTAGTGCAGCAGATCGGCAAGGACAGCTTTGACGCGGTCGCGCTCAACGCGAAGGGACGGCACTATCCGGCGGATGCGCTCATCTGGGTGATCGGGACATGGGGTGGCGCGCAGAACAATCCCGCGCTGACCGGACAGTTGAATGATCGCTTCAAGGCGGCGCGGGCGTTGCAAGAAACGCTGCTCCCGTTCGAGCGGAGGCAGGCGCTGGTCGCGGCAGAAAAACCCGTCGATCCGGCGACACTGCTCCCGCCTGCCCTCCCCGGCGACCTTGACCATGACACGGCGCTGCTGTCCATCATCCTGACTCTGGCGGCAGACGGCGCACAAGTCGTCCCCGGTGGACTGCTGCCCAAGCGCGCGTTTGACGGCGAACCGATGGAGCAGAACGCAGCGCGACAGATAGCACTCGAAGCCTTCCCGCCGGAAGCGCGTTTGCGCAAGGTGGGCATCGAAACGCACCGCAAGCGCCTCTCGCTGACGTTCGACTTTCCCGAACGCACCGAGGACCTGTACGCGGATCAGATTGAAAATGTGGTCGATCAAACCGGTTGGGACGTGTACGTCTACCGGGGAGTGAACCAGCAGGCGCTCGGTGCGGCGGTGATCGAACTGCTGCCCCCCGGCGCGCAGATCGTCAAGGGACCCTCATTCTTTCTGGATCGGCGCGAAGTGCAGGTTGAGATCAGCCACATTGATGATCCGCGCTCCTACGAGCAGGCATATCTCGACCTGACCAGCTACCGGCTATGCGTCAACAGCAAAGCGAACGGCGGGAGCGAACCCACCGCGCTCCCCTCCCCTACTCAACCGACGATGGAGATCAATGCGGCGTATGGTGTCATCCGCGAGGCATTGAATCCGTTTGGGCTGATGAAATGCAGCCTGAAGCAGGGGCAGATCGTGCTGATGTTCATTTCGCCACAGGTTGGACAGCGTTACGCGGACATCATCGCACGCCTAGCGGAGGAAACTGGCTACGCGATCAGCCTGCATCCGCACCCTGACCAGAACGCCATCATCCAGAAGGTGACACAGATCGTCCGCGAAGCAGGCTGGCAGATGCGCAAAAATCCCGCCCTGCTGACGGATCGCGGCGAAGTGGTGGTGTCGCTGGCGAGTCAGCCAAGCGACGCCGACATCCAACGGCAAAGCGATGCAATTGAAGCCGTCACGGGCTATCACCTTGCTGTAAAATACTAGTTGCCAGCTAGAGATAAAGTGATCAGCGATGGTAGATCAAGTCAAACTCGTGACAGTCGATCAATTCGAGCAATACATTGCCCGGTCAGAAAATACGGATCGGCGCTTTGAGCTCATCGACGGGGAGATTGTGGAAAAGGTGCCAACCGAGGAACACAGCTTGATCGCGGGTAACCTGTATGCTGCCCTGCGCACTTTCGTCAAGTCAGGCAGTTTGGGGCGCGTAGCTTTTGAAGTCCGCCACCGACAGCCCGGCGACGAACATAACGCTCGTCTGCCCGATGTCGAGTTCACTCGCAAGGAGCGCGTGCAGCCTGTGGTCAGCACCGGGAGCGTCGCGCAGATGCCCGATCTCGCCGTTGAAGTCAAATCGCCAACCGACAGCTATATCGACTTGCGGAGGAAAGCGCTCTACTACCTCGAAAACGGAACGCAGCTCGTCTGGTTGGTGTACCCGGCAAAGCAGCAGATTGAAATTTGGACGGGCGAGACCTCAAAGACTATCGGACAGGATGACACACTAGACGGCGGCGACCTTCTGCCGGGGTTTTCGCTGCCTGTCCGCGAAATCTTTGACATCGAGTAGCCCGATCACATGCTCAAAAGCCGTAGGGAAGTTTGGCAAAAAGTAATCGTCTGCTCTATCAGAGATGTGTCGAAAGGAACAAGTAACGCTCAAAGCCTACTAGAGTGCAAAGACCTGAATTGAGGGGTGGATTATGGCATTTGAACGCATCACGATTAACGTAGGCAAAATGGGCGGCGTTCCCTGCATTCGTGGCTTGCGAACTCCAGTGGCAATGGTGGTCGATATGGTCGCAGCGGGTATGACACCGGGTGAGATTCTGGCAGATTTCCCCGATCTGGAACGTGAGGACATCGCCGAAGCGCTGCGGTATGCGACGGCGTTGCGTGAGCGCCAGCTTCCTTAGAGTAGGACAGCGTGATAAACTCAGGATTAACATTAACTATTAGATAGTGAGAATACCATGAGTACTAAGCGATGGTTTGGCATTAGTTTAGCCAGTCCAGCCCCCAACCAAGATTATGCGTTAGGGAAGCTGATCAATACGAAGGTAATCCTTGACCCGAACTTACCGCCACTGGCTAAATTCCTATTCACCAGAATTGCGTTAGAAATGGATGATGAACATAACATTCTGTATCTAGCAGATAAAGACCTTGCAGCCTTAAATCAAACAGGGGTAAAAACGTCTCTTAACAATCTCGAATTACTCGAAAAAGCGGGATATATCACATTTATTGCAGAAGTGATGCGGCCTCTATCCTAAATCAAACCAGCACGGCGTCTTTTAGAAAATTCTAGCAAACTTCAAAGCCTAACAGAGAGAGCATAATGCTGGGAATCAACTTCCGCCCGTGTCGCATCCCCATTCATTGCGACTTGGGCGGACGGGCGAGGAGTTCGCGCGACGTTTTGAGCGGGCGATAATCCAGTGACATGACCTGATAGCTCATGCCCCGGAACAGGTAGATCGAGCTGGTGCGCTGCTGATCGTCACTCACGCCGAGAATGATCACGGGGCTGTAGCGTTTCAGGGTTTCAATTGCACCCTGCAAAATGGTGAGTTCTTTTCCGGGAACGTGGATATGGATCACGCTCGGAGGCGTTAGCTTGCCCTGCCCCACCAGCGTGTCGATCGAGGCTTCGCCTTCGCCGGGAACGCCGAAGATGGTCACGTTCGAGACGTGATTGATTTGCACGTGCTTCGTCAAGAAGCTGAGGTTTTCTAGCTCATTCTCAAACGAGAAGACCTGCCCCCGCTCACCGACCAGATGCGCGCCGAGCAGCGTGTAATAACCGACCTCTGCGCCAATGTCGTAGAAAACGTGATCCGGGCGCAGGCACGAGGTGATTGCTTCCTCACGCTCGAGGTCATGCTTGCCAAGCCAGTATTTGCGCGTGCTTGCCCCGGCAAACCACCAGCGTCCACGCAGAGCGCCACGCAGCAGCGGGACTTTCACCGTTTTCGGCAGCAACCGCACGGGGAAATGGGCAACTTGCGCGGCAAATGAGGGTCGTGAAATGTCCATAACGGCATCCTACCCTACTGGCTCAACGGCTTACGATGTGATCGGGAACGGTGGCGGCACAGCGCCACCACCGTTAGAAGAGACGAACGAAGCGACTTACGGCAGACCCAGATACGTGCAAAACGCAGGCGGATTTGCAACTTGGCAGTACGGCAGCACGGCTTCGAGGGGAGCGGATGAGCTAAAGCGGAGCGTCGTGCGCACACCACCGGAGCCGGATGGCTGGCGAATGATCGGGATGTTGATCGGGCAGTAGCCGAGGTTCCCCGGAATGTTTTGCAGGTAAGCCAAGGTGAGAAGCTGCTGCCGCGAAACCTGCTGGATCGCGCCCCACGGACCAACATGATCTTCCGAGTCAATCGGCTCGTTGGCGTTAAGCGACGCGCGGATCGAGTAACCAACCGGGACAACAATCGGCTGCGTCTGATCCGTCGCTTCGGCGATACCATCGCTGTAGACATCCGGCTGGATGGTGAGGACACCATAGACGACCGTCGCTTGGATATAGCCTGACGTACCGCCACCGGTCAGCACGACTGCACCGTCGATGGTGAAGTCCACGCCTTCCGCCCGGAAGCGGCGATCCGCGAAGCCACAGTCTGACTGGATGAACAGCGTCGAAGGTGCGTCCGAGCACAGGTTGGTTTGATCCGTTGCGAAAGTGAAGGACTGGAGCGGCGCATAGCCCGTCTCCGCAGCATCTTCTTCATCCGTATCGACCAGTTGGACGCCGCCGAACAGAATGTAACGTAGGTTCGGCTCGGTTTCTGTCTGCGACACCTGAATATCAGGGAGCAGCAGCAGGCTCAAGCCCCACGTATCATTGGTGCGCGCATAAGGCTGCGAAACAACCGATTCAATTGGATCAATCGGCAGTTTGTCGCCAAGTTCAAAATCTTCAATTGGGGTCGTCTGATCTTCGGTGGCAACAACCGCATTGAACCCGTAGCAGAGTTCGCCGCCTTCAGTACCCGCGCAAGCAGTCGAGAACTCGTTAAAGGCTTGCTGCTGGAAGCGGGTGCAGACCAAAGGCTGCGTCACCTGCGCGTCCACTGCCAATGAGGAGACCGAGAGAAGACCAAGTAGACACACAAACAATGCGAGTTGTAGCATTCGTTTCATGTTTCGCTCCTACGTAACCACAAACATCTAGTCTTTCTCGGAAGCCAGACGCCAGTAATAGAATACCATGTTGTTAGAATGATTCGCAACCAAGTACGACAATGCTACAGGTCGAATTCAGGCGTATAACCGTAATTTGACCGGACGACGTTGGTTAGCTCCTCAACACTCATGTATTCTCCCGCTAGTTCTCCCGTATCTGGATTGACGAGCAGCCGACCATCAATGATCGGACGCCAGCGATGATGCAGCTCCAGCGTCAAGAGAAGCTGTCCCCGCAACCAGCGCGGATCGAAGCCGAGACCCACAAACCGCCGTCCCTGAAGTTTAGATTTGGGGACATGCGTATCAGCAGGAAGCGAACGCTTCACCGTCGAGCTGCGTTTCGCTGGCTTGGCGGGACTCACCTCATCAGCGAGGGTGCGCTTGCTGGCGACCTGTAAGCGAAGGAAGACTTGTTTCCCCTGTGCGAATGCCGCTGCCACGACACTGAGCGCCTGCGTCGGGTTGAAGGCGATCTCCTCAATGCCGTGCGCGCTTTCCAAGACCCAAGCACGGGGAAAGCCTGATTTCTCACGGCAAGCAGCATCGATCTGAAGCGTGAGGCTTTCCAGCGACGTGAAGCGGACTTGCTCGAACTGGGCTTCGCTTCTAATCCCCGCTTGACCGAGCATCGACTTCACCGATCTGATGTCTGCTCCGAGTGCAGCCGCGATGCTCTTTCGGCTGCGGCGTTCGCCCGGCGTGCCGATGCGGGCGGCGGTTTGAGCGCGAATGTACTGGCGGCGGTAGGTCGCTGCGTTGTGGTAGTCCCCGCTGAGCGGCGTGCTGGTGGTGTCTTCCAGACCGGACATGAGCGAGAGCATCAGGCTGAGCGCGCGCTGTCCGGCGCGACGGCTTTCCGCTAGGTGCTCAAAGTCGATGGCGCTGTCGGGCGGCGGTGACTTGAGCGCGGAGATGCGCTGTTCTCCGTGAATCGGATGGGTGTTCTCCCGGATACGCGGATGAGCATACTGCTTGATGAAGGCTTTCGACTGAGGGAGCGGCAGTTTGACAAACACATCCGGCGGTTTTCCCTCCGGATTGGGAGCAGGCGAGTTTTTATCATTATTTCCCTCCGCTTTTTTCGGCGATGAAACTTGCCGATTTGTAAGAGTCTTTTCGGGGGGAAGTTTTGATAAAAACACCCCTTCGAGGGAGCGGAAGGCGCGATCCAACGTGGGTTCGGCGAAGCCCCAGCCTAATTCCCGGTTGAGGCGCTTGCACTGCGGGATCGTGATGTGATTCGGATCGAGCCGACCGGCGTTCAGGGCTTGGTTGAGCCGTTCGAGCAGGGGCGCGGCGCTCGGTAGGAGGTAGGTGAGGACGGCGCTGCGGACGCTGTCGGGTACGTCCTTGCGCCACCACCCCTGCCCTGCTTGCCGGCGCGCTGCCCACCATGTGAGCAGATCACCCCCATGATCGACCACGAACTCGGTGATGTCCTTGCCCTGCGGCAGCTTCAGCGCGGTGTGCTTGTCGTCGAGCGCCGCAGCGAGGCGATCAGCACCGGCTTGCCCTGCCCCGTCGGCATCCATGCACGAATAGACGTGCCGAGCCCCGCGCAGTTTGTCGATCCACGCCTGCGGGATGGCGCTGGTCGCGCTGCCCATCGTGATGACGGCGGCTTGATCGCCCAGAATTTGCCCGGCTAAGGCGGCGTCGAACTCGCCTTCAACGATCAACACGTCCCGCGAGCGGAAACGGAGCGCGTCGGCATTGAACGGAGCGGCACCCGGTTGGCTCCCCGTCAAGCTGAGGTATTTATCGATCTGTTCCCCTTTGCGGTCGCCATAGGTGAAGCGATCCGGCTCGATGCCGAGGGCTTCCGCGAGATTGCCGACGCGGGAGCGGACACGAATCGCCCAAAGGGTGTTATTGGCGAGACGTGGAATGGTGATGCCAGCGGGCAGCCACAGCTTTTGGGACGCATCGCGGTAGTGCTTGGGAGTCGGGTTGTAGCCCAGGCGATGCTGGCGGATAGTTTCTTCTGATAACCCCCGGATAGTACATAAGTACCAGCGGGCGCGCTGCGCGTCTGGCGCGTCTGACCAGAGGTAGTTTTCGGCGGTGCGCATGAGGGCTTCGGCATGATTGTGCCAAAGCAGCGATGGAGGTGCTGGCAGCAACCCCACCCCCGCCCCTCTCCGAATTCGAGGAGGGGAGAAAGATGTCCGCGCAGGAGATTTTGAGGTTTCTAAGGAAACTCTAATGTTCTTGGACTTAAGGTAATCGATGGCTTCGCGGATCGACCAGTTGTACTCGCGGCAGAGCCAATCGAGTGAACTGCCGGACTCTCCTGAACCACCAAAGTCCTTAAAGCCATCTGCATAGACGGCGAAACTGGCGTGATCGTCATCGTTCCGCCAGCGGGAACGGTAAATGACTGATTTTCCTGAGCGCTTCCCGTCGCCCCATGTTTGAGCGACGATTTCGCGTAAATCGACTGATTGAAGTAGTTCTTTGAGACTGCTCATCGGAGTTGCTCCGGTGTAGTAGCCCTAATGTGGCGGCGGCACGATGCTGTTTTTCAGCCCTTGCAGTCCGGTGATTTGCCCTTGACCCTTGCCCTCACCCCCTGCCCCTCTCCCGTCGCTTTGCTTATGGAGAGGGGGGAAAGAGGGCTTGTGTGAGGGGGAGTGACCCCTCACACAAGCCCCTCCCCGAATTCAGGGAGGGGAGAAAAACCTCACCCCCTGCCCCTCTCCACATGGAGAGGGGGGAAAGAAGGTTGGCTTAGTTGGTAAAGAGCAAATCGGCTGGACTGGCTGTGCTTAGCTGACCCACGCGGGCTTGCTGATCCGAAGATGAGCAAAATCGAAGATTGTCACCGGAAGGGACTTGCCAGAAAGCGGGATTTGGTTTAGTCTTGAAGTAACAAACCAAGGGGCTTCCTGCCCTTGCGGTGAGATAGATGTACCCGTATGGGTGGAGA
>JACSRG010000175.1 GCA_014879865.1 Anaerolinea sp. | reverse complement strand
CGGGCATAGCCGCGCCAGCGTTCGAGGTTCGTCCGCTTGACGTAATCGGGGAAGTAGCGCTGCACGAGGATATACCAGAAGACCGCCTGCACGAACAGCCAGCCGAAATACAGCACCACGCGCGCGAAACGGTACTGCATTCGCAGTGTGCGCGGGCGGTGCGATGTGACCTCGCGCATCTTGGCGAAGCCGCTGGCGCGCTCGGTTTCCGTACTCCCGCTCGCCGCCTGACTCGTGGCGGGTACGGGGACGATCTCCAGTTCGGCGGTCGCCTTCTTCGGCGGTGAGGAGATGACGCGTGCCGCGCCAGCGTGGTCGCTAACGTTTGAACTGGATGTTGAGGGTTGATTGCTCAAATTTCGCATCCGCGATCTCTAAATCCCATAGGGCGTAAGGCAAGACGATGTTCCGGCGATACGGACCAACGCGCAGCGTCAGCTCGTCGCGCGAACGGTAAATGTCGAGGTCTTTCTTATCGGCGAACGGGAGCGGCACCGACAAACGGAAACCGTCCTCGCCCATCTGCTCGATCTGGTGCGTCTTGCCGCTGAACAACTTCTGCGCCGGGTTGACCTCGCGGTACAGCTCGTTTCCGAGCAGCCGCAGTCGATCCAGCCCGCTGACTTCCTGCCCGAACATGGGCGCGCGCAAAATCGGCAGCGTGCCGAATGCCTCGCCGATGAAGCTGATGTTTTCGCGCTGGTTGGCTTTCCACATCGCGAAATACGGGTCGGTCACTTCATCGGGGATGATGCGATTGCAGACAATCGCGTCGGTCGCATAGCCGTACAGGTTGAGATAGGTGTACGTGCGCTGCGTTTCCTTGATGACCATCTTTTCCGGGTTGACCACGAGGCGAATGCTGCTGACCTCCGGGTCGGAGAGCAGTTGGCGCACCTTGTCGAGCGTGGCGAACAGGTTGTTGACCTCGTTCCACGCGCTGTCGTCGGGGAGGGTTTCATTGCTGCGCCCCAACACCGCGTTGATCGGGCGCAGGATTTTCGCCGCGCCGCGCGTCAGGGCGATGACTTTTTCCAGCCACCAGCGGGTTACGTCGGGGAGGCTGAGCAGGCGCAGCGTTTCTGCGGTCGGCGCGGCGTCCACGATCAGCACGTCGTAGAAGCCCTGCTGCATGTACTGGTTGATCCACAGCAGATGTGCGCCTTCTTCCAAGCCGGGGAGGATCGTCACTTCTTCGGCGACGATCTCATCGACGCCCTGTTTGGCGAAGAGGCTCGTCAGGTATTTCTGAATGCGTCCCCAATACTTGTCCATCGAGTAGCGCGCATCGACTTCTTGCGCCCACAGATTCGGATGAATCTGAATCGGTTCGGGTCCGATGCTGGCTTCGAGCGAGTCGCCGAGGCTGTGCGCGGTATCCGTGCTGATGACAATGGTCTTCAAACCCATTTCAGCACAGCGCAGCGCCGTCGCAGCGGACACACTGGTTTTGCCCACACCACCTTTACCTGTGTGAACGATTACGCGCATGGTGATTTGTACCTCAATTCACAGATGACTCATTATACAATCGGGTTTCACGTTTTCCGTGATACTTTCATGTACGTGTAATCTGGAAGAAATGTTGCACCTGCGCTCTGCGCCTGAGATCAAGAATTCATCAAATTCTGTTTGTTCGGTATTGATCGAACACATCGAACAGGAGTACGCTGTAACCATGAATACGGTGACTGAACAACAACGGCAGTTTGTCGAGGAATGCGGACTGTACTTCGAGAGCGTGGGCTTGTGGCGCATGGCAGGGCGGATCATCGGTTGGCTGCTGATTTGCGACCCGCCGCAGCAGACGCAGGGCGATCTGGTCGAGGTGTTAGGGGCGAGCAAAAGCTCGGTGAGCACGACGCTCAAGCAGTTGACCACACTCTATCTGGTCGAGCGGGTCGCAATGCCGGGTGAGCGTCAGGACTACTACCGCACGGCGAAAGACCTGTGGACACGCTCGTTCCGCGCGCGCATGCACCAGCTTACCGAACTGCGCCAGCTTGGCGAACGCGGCTTGGAGCTGCTCAAGGATGAACCGGAGGAGCGCCGCCGCCGGTTGGAGTTCATGCGCGACATGAACGCCTTCCTCGAAACGGAATTTCCCAAACTGCTGGATCAGTGGGAAGCCATCAAGCAGGCGAGAGGCTACGACGATCTCTAGGGTTGTCAACAGAGGCGGATGATGAAAGTTTTGATCCTGACTATCGGGTCGCGCGGCGACATCCAACCGTTCATCGCGTTGGGCAAAGGCTTGCAAGCGGCGGGGCATACGGTCGCGCTGTGTACCGCCGAGGGGTTTCGGGCATGGGTGGAAGCGCACGGCGTCCCTTACGCGCACATGAACAATGAATTCCTCGACCTGATGGAGTCGCAGCAGGGCAAGGCGGCGACTGAGGGCGGCGGCATGGCGCTGCTGCGCAAGGCAATGGGCATCATCCGGCGCAGTCTGGATGATCAATGGGCGGCGGCGCGCGACTTTCAACCGGACGTGATCGTGTATCACCCCAAGGCATTAGGCGGCAATCATCTAGCCGAAAAGCTGAACATTCCTGTGCTGGTGGCGGTTCCGCTGCCGCTGCTCACGCCGACCACTGCCTACCCTGTCCCGATCATGGGCGGTACGTTCGGCGGTTGGTTCAACCGGATGAGCTACGTTATGGTGCGCTTTACGTCCGCGCCGTACGCAGGCGTGATCAACGATTTCCGGGAGAAGGCTCTCGGACTGGGCAAACGCGGTCGCTTTGCCAGCGATCTGCTGAAAGCGAACGGCGAACCCGTGCCTGTGTTGTACCCGTTCAGCCCGCAGGTCGTGCCCGTACCCGCCGATTACCCGCCGCATGTCCATGTGATGGGCTACTGGTTTCTCGATCAGTCCGCGACATGGAAAGCGCCGGACACGCTGACGCGCTTTATCGATGCCGGATCGCCCCCGGTCTACGTCGGGTTTGGCAGTATGAGCGGACAGAATGCCGCAACGCGCGCGCAGATCGTCCTCGACGCGCTGGCGCAGACCGGGCAGCGCGCCGTGCTGGCAAGCGGATGGGGCGGCTTAAAAACCGAGCAGATGCGCGATGATGTCTACCTGCTGGATGCCGTGCCGCATGATTGGCTGTTCCCACAGATGGCGGCAGTCGTGCATCACGGCGGCGCGGGGACAACGGCGGCAGGTCTGCGCGCGGGCAAGCCGACGGTCATCGTGCCGTTCATGGCGGATCAACCCTTCTGGGGGCGGCGTGTGCACGAACTTGGCGTCGGTTCTGCGCCGATCCCGCAGAAGAAGCTGACGCTCGAAGCGCTGGCGCGCGCGCTCACCGAGGTCACGACGCCTGACATGCAGCGGCGCGCGGCTGAACTGGGCGAGCGCATCCGCGCCGAAGACGGAGTCGCGCGGGCAGTCGAGATTATCAGCGCTGCCCGGCGCTGATCTCCGGGTCGGGGCACAGTTGGCGCAGCAAATCACCGCTGTCGAAGACGCTGTATACGCTTTGAATCCGCCCTTCGCGCACATGGGCGATCAACATGCCGCCCACGTCGATGCGTTTGCCCGTCGGCGCGAGTTCGCGGAAATCGCCGAGATGCGTACCGCAAAAACGATACTGCGCGACGACGAATTCGCCCTCGGCGATCAGATTTTCAAGCGTAAACGTCAGGTCAGGGAAGGCGGTGCGGAACAGGATCACCCGCCGTTTAAGTCCATCGCGTCCCACTGTGTGATTGTGTGCCTGCACCGAACCGTCCGTTTGCACAGGCGCGTCGAGGACGTAGGTCTCGGCATACAGTTCGTCGATGACCTCTAGCTGTCCCTGATTGAGTACTTCGTCGAAATGGCGGCGGACAAGGGTTTTGTTGGCGGCGATCAAGGTTCGTTATCTCCAATTGCATTAGGTGGGACGCGCAAGGCAGCCCCGCGTCCCTACTGCCCCTGCGCTACAGGGGTGTCTCTGAAAGTGGCTTGTGCTTCTTCAGCGTCCATGTCGATCACATGGCGATCCGGGAACAGGCTGAGCAGCCGCTCGCGGGTCGCATCTGACCCGTTGAAGTTCCACGCGGCGATGATCGGGCTGTCGAGATACGGACTCGTGCTTGCCATCAGCGATCCGAAAGCGCGCCAGCGCACATTCGACCCGTTGATGATCACCAGCGCGGGCTGATTCCCGGCGCGCTCCTCGACCTGCGCGATCCACGACTGGTTAACGTTGTTGAATCCGCGCAGCACGCCGATGCGCGGCAGGCTGTAGGCGAACAGGCTGTACAGGAGGAGCGCGGCGAAGGCGAGAGCAATGAGAGAACTGAGGACGGAGGACTGAGGACTGAGTAAAAGCTTCGCCTCAGCCTCGTTTTGGACTTCCATTGCAGCCCTTTGTCCAGTCCTTGCTCTGATGAGCCACGCGACCGGCAGCGCGCTGATGATGCACACCGCCGTCAGCGCTTCGTAGTAGTAGCGTGTGCTGTAGCGCTGCGACCCGATCCAGTAGGTGAGCTGGAAGCCGAGAACGGAGAGCGTCACGGCGACGAGAATCCACGACCAGACCGTGCGGCGGTCACGCATGACCAAGAAGGGCGCAAGCACCCACGCGAACGCCGCGAACACCCAAATCCACGCGAAATACGGGTTGGTCATCTGCGCGCCGCCTTGAAATTCGGGCGCGAAGCGAATCCACGCATAGAGGACGGCGAACCACGCGAAGACCGCCAGCGTGCGGCGGCGGAAAGCGACGATCAAGCCGAACGGAATCAGCACCCAACTGACGCCCGTCCGCAGCCAGTAATCCGCCTCGGTGGTCAACTGGGTGACGATTTCCGGCTCGACGTTGCCGTTCTCGTCGGTGATCGTGCCGATCTGCCAGCCGAACAGGTCGGCGGCGGTCAGCGACAGGTCGAAGCGCGAGTGATTGTAGGCTTTTTGCAGCGTGTGACCGTTGCGTCCGTAACCCGTCCCGAAGCCGATGCGGTCGTAGTCCCACACGAGGCGGTACAGGTTGGCGAAGGGATCGCCGACGGCGGCATGGTTGTAAAGCGGCACGCTCAAGCTGATGAGGATCGTAATCACGCCGAGGACGAGCAGCGGCGTAAGGGTGAGCAGGAAAGGACTGAGGACTGAGGACTGAGGACTGAGTGAAAGACGCTCGCTGTCCTCAATTTCGATTGCCGCCACACTGTTTTTCTCAGTCCTCAGTCCTTTCACCTCAGTCCTTCTTTTCACTCCTTCGGCGACCGCCCGCACCAAGCGGATCACGCTCCACACGATCACCGGGAGCGCGACGGCGAGTCCGGTCAGCGGGCGGCTGGCGATCAGTATGCCAAGCGCGATCCCCGCCAGCGCGCCCCACCATAGGGCGCGGCGTCCGCGTTCAAGCCGCCAGTAGGCGTAGAGAAAGAGCGTCGTCCAGAACAGCGCCGAGGTGTGCCCCATCAGCGTCGCATTGAGCAGGAGCGCCATCGGCGAGAAGGCAAACAGCGCGGCGGCGATCACGCCGGTTTCCGGGTTGAAGATTTCGCGTCCGAGCCGGTAGGTCACGGCGACGGTCAGCGCGGCGTAGAAGGCATTGATCACCCATGTTTCGCCGAGCAGCACGCCGACCGCCAACTGCGCCGACCAACCCGGCGTGTATTTGCTGAAACGCAGCCCATCTCGATCCACGACGAACGGCTGCCAGAAGGCGCGGCGCAGTTCGGGCGATGGGATGACGACATCGCCGTGCGCGTACACCCGCGCTTGGAACAGATACGCGACCTCGTCTTCAAGATGCGGCAGGCGCTCGAACACCGTCCGACTAAGGTAGGCGCTCATGCCGAAAGCGAATAGGGCGAGGCAGATCACGATCCACTGGTGAACTGGGGTCTTTCGATTGGTATTTTGCATAAGGACAAGATTATAGCAGTTTCGCTCGGACAGTTCCCACTTGGCACAAATCATTCCTCCATTTATAATCAACAGACTTTTGACCGAAACAAAGTTTCAGCAGCGCCCCACCGGGCGCGCTGTTTTGATAGGGGTTGGCACGATGAAAGTTATTCTCCTCGCTGATGTCTATAAGCATGGGGTCGCTGGCGAAGTGATCGAAGTCGCGGATGGGTTCGCCCGCAATTGGCTGCTGCCGAAGCAGTTGGCGAAGAAAGCCACCCCGCACGCCCTGCGTGAAGCCGAGCAACTGCGCGAACAGGCGGAAGCCCGCCGCGCTCAGCTTGACCAGCGCCTCAATGAACTGGCACGCATGATCGACGGTGTCGAACTCGTCTTCGGTCGCCGCGCTTCCCCGACCGGCAAGCTGTTCGGCTCGGTGACGACCACCGAAATCGCCGAAGCGCTCAATGCCCAGACGGGGATCGATATTAACCGCCGCCGTATCAGCCAATCGATCCCGCGCGAAGTCGGCACGCATCTTGTGCCTGTTCGCTTGGGCAGCGACAACCCGCCGCATCTCAAGATCACCATCGTCCGCGAAGATGAATACGCGGCGTTCATGGAGAAGCGCAAAGCCGAAGCGGAAGCCGTCGAGACCGACGAACCGAAAAACGTCGTCGAGGCAGTCGTCGAAGCTGTGGGCGATGCCGTCTCGAACGTGGTCGAGACGATCCGCGACGCCGTCACGCCCGGCGGTGATGCTGAAGCTCAATCGTAATACTCCTAACACGAGACATGCTCCGGTCAGAAGTGCGGCGTTAGGTTCTGCCGTACTTCTGCCGGGTTGGCAGGGATAATCGCACATGGATGCACAGGCGCTCGGACAATATCTGCGCCAGACGCGCGAAGCGAAGGAGATTACGCTTGAGGACGCCGAGAACGCCCTCCGCATTCGCCGCCGCATCCTTGAATCCTTCGAACTTGGCGACTTCAACATCCCCGATTCGTCTTCCATTCAAATACGCGGCTTCATTCGCAATTACGCGCGCTATCTTGCGCTCGATGATGATCGCGTCATCGAGATGTATGAAACGTCACAGCAGGACATCACACGCACCCGCCGCTTGAGCGGACGCGCCGTGCCCGCTGAACGCAGCCTGAGTGGTCGTGCTGCCAATGGAGCGGGCAAAAAGCGCAGCACGCAGCCCACCAAAGCCGCCCAACCGAACGCCCCCACCAACGGACGCCGATCTACCAATGAGATGCCTGCCGCCGTCAGCTACACCCCGGTGCGCCGCCGTCGGAATTGGCTCGCCATGCTGCTGTTTCTGATGCTCGGCGTCGGCGCGATTGCGGTCGTCGCCGTGATCATCGTCGAAGCTATCGGCGGTTCCGATACGGGGATTCCTGACGCGGATACTGGCGGCGGAATGCTCGATTTGCCGCCGACCGCGCTGTTCACGCCGCTGCCGACGATTGAAAGCGTCCTGCTGCCGACATCTTCGGCGCTGACGGTCTTCACCGGTGATGGCGTGCTGGTGCAGATCGAATTCACGCAGCGCGCATGGATTCGGCTTGCCGTCGATGGGACGGATCAGTATGCTGGCTTGGTGCGCCCCGGTACGGTGATGGAGTACCCGGCGAATGATACGATCTCGCTGCGGTCGAGCAACGCCGAAGCGCTCAATGTGACGTGGAACGGTCAGCGCCAGCCGCTTCTGGGCGGACGCGGGCAAATGGTCGATGTGGTGTTCAGCCGGACGGGCGTACAGGTGAGTTCGGGACCCGGTTTCGCGCCGACGCCGGTACAGAGCAACACGCCGCTGCCGACGCCAACCGACGCAGCGGGCGCGATTGTCGCGCAGTTGACCCCGACGAATACGCCGGGTCCCAGCCCGACCGCCAGCGATACGCCGACGCCGACCGAAACGCCGAGCATCACGTTTACGCCGTCGAACACGCCGACGCCGAGCAATACGCCGTCGGTTACGCCGATTCCGAGCAGCACGCTGCCGCCGAGCAATACCCCATCGCCGACGCTCACGCCGAGCCAGACGAACACGCCGACGAATACCCCGATCCCAACCGATACGACTGTCCCGACCGCGACGGCGATCCTGCCGCCGCGCGTAACGCCCGTAGATGTGACGCCAACGAAGGCGGGAGCTTAAAACAACCTAGTGCCTCCACGTAAAGATAAGTACTACCTCGTCAGCCTCGGCTGCTCGAAGAACACCGTCGATTCCGAAAGCATGGCGCAAGTCCTGAACAACAGCGGGATGCGCGGCGTCGGCGATCCCCGGAACGCCGAAGTGTTGATCGTCAACACCTGCGGTTTCATCGACGCGGCGAAGCGCGAATCGATTGACACCCTGCGCGAACTGGTGGACAACCGCAAGCATAACCAGTTGGTGATCGCAGCGGGCTGCCTGTCGCAGCGCTACGGCGCGGACTTGGTGCAGGAAGTCCCCGGTCTCGACGGCGTGATC
>JACSRG010000177.1 GCA_014879865.1 Anaerolinea sp. | reverse complement strand
GATGGTGACCATGTCCACTTCCACTCCCTGCTCGTGCCACAAGATCAGCCGCCTGACGGCGAAGCCTTCTGTCACCAGACGCGTTTCTGCGCTGGCCGGAAAATGAGTCGTAAAGCCGAAGACGAAGGCCGACATCGGCGCGATCTGCGCTGCGAATGAGTCACCGAATAAGGCCGACCTGTCCGGTTCGGCTATCCGGTTCTCGACATAGTCGATATAGACGGTTCTCAGGTCTGGGTGGCAGGGGCGGAGATTGACCGACCACCCCTGCCAGGTGACCACTGTGCCATCAGCCATGCCGACATAGTCCACATCGCGCCAGACATGTCGGCGAGCTGTCAGCGTGGGCTGGGACTGCGTCCCACACATCGACGCAGCGAGCGTATCCAGCAGGGATTGCATACCCGTGTCGATCAGCGGCGGGATGGTCGTCATCGCAGTTGCGTTCCGCGTAAGCGCAGGGAATTGGTCACCACGAACACACTGCTTGAGGCCATGGCCGCAGCGGCCAGCATGGGCACGAGCAGCCCCAACATCGCCACCGGGATCAGGATCACGTTGTAGATGAACGCCCAGAACAGATTCTGGTAGATGGTGCGCATGGTCGCCTTGCTCAAGCTGATGGCGCGGGCAACGCCGTGCAAGTCCCCGCTGACCAGTGTGACATCCGATGCTTCGATGGCGATGTCCGTCCCCGTGCCAATTGCCATGCCGACATCGGCTTGCGCCAGCGCGGGCGCGTCGTTGATGCCGTCGCCGACCATCGCCACGCGCTTCCCCTCCGCTTGCAGCGACTTGACCGCATCGACTTTTTGACCCGGCAGCACGTCGGGCAGCACGCGGGTAATCCCGACTTCGGCGGCAATCGCCTGCGCGGTCTTCGCGTTGTCCCCGGTGATCATGACCACATCCAGACCAAACGCCCGCAGCGCGGCAACCGCATCGCGCGACGATGCTTTTACCGTATCGGCAATACCGATCACCCCGACGACTTGATCTGCTTGAGCGACAAGAATCGCCGTTTTCGCCTGTGTTTGCAGCGTCTCGACCTGTGGGAATGCCGTATCCGAGACTGAGCGCGGGCTGCCGACGCGAATCTCTACACCGTCAATGATGGCGCTCACGCCGCGCCCCGACTCGGACTGGAAGCCCTGTGGCTGCGACAGGCTGAGGCTCTGCGCTTTCGCCGCCTCGACGACCGCCTGACCGAGCGGATGTTCACTGCCGCGTTCGACGCTGGCGGCGAGCCGCAGCACCTCATCGGCGCTCAAATCGGCGGTGGGGATGACATCTGTTACCGTTGGCTCACCTTTGGTAATCGTCCCGGTCTTATCGAGCGCAATCACGCCGAGCCGGTGCGCGTTTTCAAGCGATTCGCTGTTCTTGAATAGGATGCCCATCTCCGCGCCGCGCCCTGTGCCAACCATGATCGCGGTGGGCGTGGCGAGACCAAGCGCGCACGGGCAGGCGATCACCAGCACGGCGACGGCGTGCACCATCGCGGTGGTAAAACCGACCTGCCCGATCACCAGCCAACCGAGGAAGGTGAGCAGCGCCAAGCCCAGCACCACCGGGACAAACACGGCGGAGACCTGATCCGCGATGCGCTGGATCGGGGCTTTCGACCCCTGTGCCTGTTCGACCAAGCGAACGATCTGCGCCAGCGCCGTTTCTGCGCCGACGCGCGTTGCCTCGATGATCAAGCGCCCGCTCTTGTTGACCGTCGCGCCGATCACCGCAGCGCCGATCCCCTTATTGACGGGCAAGCTTTCGCCTGTGAGCATCGACTCATCGACGGAGGAACGCCCTTCCAGCACAACGCCATCGACCGGGATGCGTTCGCCGGGGCGCACGACCAGCGTATCGCCCGCGACCACGTCGTCAATCGCGACTTCGACCTCCTGACCATCACGCCAGAGCAGGGCGGTTTTGGGCGCGAGCCCCATCAGCTTCTTGATCGCTTCGCTGGTTTTGCCTTTCGCGCGTGCTTCGAGCAGCTTGCCGAGCGTGATCAGCGTGATGATGACCGCCGCCGTCTCGAAATACACGTGATCCCCCACCTGATCCTGCACGCCAAGCACGATGGCGATCAGCACGGCGACGCTGTAGAGATACGCTGCCATCGACCCCATCGCGATCAGCGTATCCATGTTGGTGGTGCGGTTCTTGAGTGCCTTCCACGCGCCGACAAGGTACTGTCTGCCGACGTAGAACTGCACCGGGGTCGCCAGCGCGCCGAAGACGAACGGGAAACCCGCCCACAACAGCCACGCGACGAGCGGTGATACCAGTGTCGCCGGATCAGGGGCGGACATGCCTGCCATGCCGTCCATTGCGGCAGGGGCAGACATCGCCGCCTGCATGACGAAATCGCGCCCCATACTCAGGATGAACAGCGGCAGCGTGAATGCGATCCCGATCAGCAGGTTGCGCTGCTGGCGCTGAATTTCGGCTTCGCGCGCTGCGCGTTCGGCATCGACTTCCGTGCCGGGGGCGGCTTTCGACAGGTCGAGCACGCCGTAGCCCGCTGCTTCGACCGCCTTGACGAGATCGGCACGGCGAATCGCCCCCGGCAAATAGTTGATCGTCGCGCGCTCGTTCGCCAAGTTGACGTTCACGTCGAGCACGCCGAGCGGCTTTTTGAGCGCCCGCTCGACGTTGCGTACGCACGAGGCGCAGGTCATGCCCGTGATCGGCAGTTCGAGCGTGGCAGTGGCGACGCCGTAACCTGCGTCGTGAATCTTGTCGATCAGCAGGTTGGTCGTCAGCTTGGACGGGTCAAAGGTGACGCTGGCGCGCTCGGTGGCGATGTTCACGTTGACATCGCTCACGCCATCGGCTTTCTTCAGCGCGCGTTCCACGTTGCGGACACATGACGCACAGGTCATGCCAGTCACGGGCAAATCGAGGCGCTGTTCACTCATGAGTTGCTACTCCTGTTCAAAGGTGTCGAGAAGCTGCTCCATATCACGGATTTCCGCCCACTGATCGCGGATGATGGCATTCGCCAATTCGATCAGTTCGGGTTGTTCCGTCCAGCGGAGCAAGCGCTGTGCCATGTGCAGCGCATCGTCGTGATGGTCGATCATGGCTTCGAGCCACGCGACCGCGTAGTCCTGCCCGGTATAGCGATCCAAGCCTGCCATCATGCCCATCGTCATGGCGGGGTCGGTGATCGTGTCACCGCCCATGTCCATTCCCCCCATATCCATCCCGTCCATCGCATCGCCGAGTGACGAGACAGGGGTATAGGTGATGCCGTACCATGCGAGCAGCCATGCCGCCATTTGCTCGATTTCCGGCGTTTGCGCGGCGATCACGTTCTGACAAATGGTCAGCACGGTGTCCGTTTCGGCGTGATCGAGGCAGTGAGTCGCCATATCGACCGCCATCTGATGATGGTCGATCATACCTTCGAGAAAGCGGATTTCGGCACGCTGCGCACGGGTGAGCGGGGCTTCTTGCGTCGTATTCTGCGCCTTGACGGTGAGTCCTGCACTGATGATCAGCAGCAGGGCGATTAGGGTGATTCGCTTAAGCATGAATTACCTCGTGTGAAAGACTTTCGAGAATCGGACATTCGTCCACAGGGCGATCTCCGCCGGGGCATTCGGTTGCCAGTTCGGCGAGGACGGCGCGCATCGCCAGCAGTGCGTTGATCTTCTCGTCGATCTCCTCGATCTTGGCTTCGACTGTGCCGCGCACATCGCCGCACGTCGCGCCGGAGTCGAACTTGAGGTCGAGCAGCAGCTTGATCTGGCTGAGCGAGAAGCCGACCGCCTGCGCCCGTTTGATGAAGCGCACGCGCTGGACATCTTCCGGCGTGAACAGGCAGTAATTCGACTCCGAGCGGTCGGGGAGCGGGAGCAGCCCGCTGCGCTCGTAATAGCGGATGGTTTCGCGGTTAACTCCGCTCTGCTTGGCGAGTTCGCCGCGCGTTAGGTCGTTCATGTGCCTGTGCCTCTCGTGAACGTATTTTCAACTCTACACCCTGTACTAAGGTACAAGGTCAAGGGGCAAAAAATCGCTGTGGATCGTCATATAAAGTATGGACGATGTTCGGGGAACAGGTCTTACTGTAAGGATGAGCGTTACTTAAGAGCTAACGGCATTACAATCTGCGTGTCAAATTGGCTGCGATATAGTGAGTGCGGGAACTATCAGAAAGTCAGGTTTAGAGGAGACTCCAGTATGCGTAAATCGTTGTTGATCGCAGCGGTGCTGCTGATGGTCGTGGCGCTCACGCTCCCCTTGGGGGCGCAGGAGACCACACCGGAGGCGACGCCGGACATGATGGCGACGGATCAAGTAACTGGCGATGACATGGGCGCGATGATGAGCGATCCAGCCATTACGGTGATGGATCAGGCAGTGTTAAATGGTATGGTGACCATCGGCAACGTGGACGCGCCGGTGGCGGGTTTCGTGGTGATCCACGCGGATGAAAATGGCGCGCCGGGGCATGTGGTCGGCGTCGCGCCGATCCCGCAGGGCGTGACCGACAACCTCGCCGTGATGATTGACGGCGCGATGTCCACGCCGGTGCTGCACGCTATGCTGCATGTCGATGACAGCGAACCGGGCGTGTTCGAATTCATCGAGAATCCGAGCGCGGATGCGCCGGTCAGCGGGAACTTCACCAGCTTCCGCATCGCGGCGATCTTCTCGTTCGATCAGCAGCCGATTGAGAATACGGTGATCATCGCCTCGGCGATCCTCGCGGATGGTGGATGGCTGGTCGTTCACGCGGACAGCAACGGTTCGCCGGGTCCCGTGCTCGGTCAAGCGCTGCTCAACCCCGGCACCAACCCGGCGGTGATCATCCCGCTTGCGCCGGAAGGACAAACGCAGGTCGTGTGGCCCATGCTGCATGTAGACGATAACTCGGTCGGGACATATGAATTCGGTCAGGTCGAAGGCGCAGACGCACCAGTGACGGTTAACGGGCAGGTTGTCACGCGCCCGATGAACCTCACCGATGCGCCGACGATTCTGCTGGCGGATGGCTCGGTGTTGAATACCAGCACAGTCCCGTACATCATCCCGGCGGCGGGGCAGTCGCTCGACACGATGACTCCCGGCGGTGCGGGTGAACTGACAATGGACAGCGTGCTGTCGGTGGGACCCGGTTTCATCGACGTCCATGCGGATATGAACGGTCATCCGGCGGTCTCGCTCGGACACGTCGCCGTGCCGGATGGTGAAAGCATGGGCGTTGCCGTGCCGCTGCAAGTGCCGCCGACCATGCCCGACATGGCGATCACGCCGATGGTCTGGCCCATGCTCCACGCGGACACGAACGCGAACGGTACGTATGAGTACCTGAAGATTGTCGGGGCGGATTTGCCCGTCGTCTACAATGGCGCGGTCGTCACCGTGCCGACGATGGTCGGCGCTGCGATGATGTCACCGGACGGCAGCATGGATATGACGCCGGAAGTAACCCCGGCAGGGTAAAAGATGACCTCTAATCCCCCTCACCCACGCAAGTGGGTAGAGGGGGTGGGGTAAAGCTATTACGCCAATTGGTACAGTTCCAGCAGCACGCCGCCCGTGCTCTTCGGGTGGACGAAGGCGTAACGCGTGCCATCCGGGCGAGTCTTGGGCTGTTCGTTGATCATCTCCGCCCCCGCGCCGATAATCCGCGTCACCGCCGCTTCGATGTCGTCCACCTCCAAGCACAGGTGATGCAGCCCCGCGCCTTTCTTCGCCAAGTATTTCGCTACGCCGCTCGTTTCGGTGAATGGGGCGATCAGTTCGATTTCGCCTTCGCCGACGGGCAAAAAGGCGATGTCCACTTCTTCGCCTTCATTGTGTTCGACGTGATGCAGCGGCAGTCCGAGCGCGGTCTGCCAGAACTTCAGCGCCGTATTGACATCTTCGACGACGACGGCGATGTGATTGATTTTCATGGAGCATTCTCTCCTAAAATAACATGTCGAAAATCATTATAACGGGTGGGCAGTGGTTGATGGCGTGGGCTTCGCTATAATCAATCGCTGACGATTGTCACCTATTTAAGTAAAACGAGGCTGTTATGGTCAACACCAATTTCACCGATCAACCGCTAATCCCGCAAATCACCGAAGAACACGAGAGCCTGCGCAAAGCGGTACGCGAGTTTGCGCGTAAAGAGATCATGCCGATTGCCGCCGAACATGATGAATCCGGCGAGTTCCCGCTCGATACGGTCAAGAAGATGGGCGCGATGGGCTTGATGGGTATCGAGGTTGACCCGGAGTACGGCGGTGCGGGCATGGATACACTTGCCTATGCCCTGACGATGATCGAAGTCGCCAAAGCCGACGCCAGCCACAGCACGATTGTCAGTGTGAATAACTCGCTGTACTGCAATGGGATCAGCCTGTTCGGGACGGAAGCGCAGAAGCGCGCGTTTCTCGAGCCGGTCGCCAGCGGCGAGAAGATCGGCGCATACAGCTTGACCGAACCGATGTCCGGCAGCGACGCCGGGACGATGCAAAGCCGCGCTGTCTTGAATGCCGCCGGAACGCACTATGTGATCAACGGGCGCAAGAGTTGGGTGACGAGTGGACCGGTCGCCGATTTGATCTTGCTGTTCACCATGACCGAACCGGAGAAAAAGCACAAGGGGATCACCGCGTTCTTGATCGACGCGAGTAAACCCGGTTTCATTCGTGGCAAGAAAGAACCGAAGCTCGGCATTCGCGCCAGTGCGACCAGCGAGATCGTGTTCGAGAATTACGAGTGCCCGGTTGAGAACGTGCTCGGCAAGCCGGGAGAAGGCTTCAAGATCGCGATGGCAGTGCTGGACGCCGGTCGTATCGGCATCGCGTCGCAGGCGCTCGGCATTGCGGAAGCCGCGTATGAAGCGGCGGTGCAGTATGCCCGCGAACGGCAGGCATTCGGCGCGCCCATCGGGCAGCTTCAGATGATCCAGCAGAAGATCGCCGACATGAAGACGCGCCTCGAAGCGGCGCGCCTGCTGGTCTACAACGCGTGCGCGGCGAAGGAACGGTTCAAGGTCACGGGTGAGCGTTACAGCACCGAGGCGAGCATGGCGAAGCTGTTCGCCAGCGAAGCGGCGATGTTCATCACCGACGAAGCCGTACAAATTCACGGCGGCATGGGCTACAGCAAGGAACTGCCCATTGAACGCTACTACCGCGATGCCCGCATCACCCGCATTTATGAAGGCACGAGCGAAATTCAGCGCATGGTGATCGCGCGCAATGAGCTGGGACTCCGCTGATGCGCGCGGCGGTCTTTCACGAACACGGCGCGGTCGATGTCATACAGGTCGTGGATGACCTGCCAGTGCCCGAACCGAAGGCGGGCGAAGTCCGTGTGCAGATGAAGGCGGCAGCGCTCAACCGGCTTGACCTGTGGGTGCGCGCTGGCTGGAAGGGCTTAAACCTCGAACTACCGCACGTCATCGGGTCAGATGGCGCGGGCGTGGTCGATGCGGTCGGCGACGGCGTGACCAACGTCGCGCCGGGGGATCGCGTGGCGATCAACCCGACGCTGATCGACGAGAACTGCCTGAATCTGCGCGGCTCGGAGAGCGAATGTCTCGACATCCAGATCATCGGGGAACACGCGCAGGGTGTGGCGGCGGAATACGTCGTGCTGCCCGCGCGCAACCTGCACAAAATGCCGGATCACGTACCATTCAATGAGGCGGCAGCGGCGGGGCTGGTTTTCGTCACGGCGTGGCACTCGATGATCACGATGGGCAAACTTCAGCCCGGTGAGTCGGTGCTGGTGATCGGCGCGGGCGGCGGTGTGAACAGCGCCAGCATCCAGATCGCCAAGCTGATCGGCTGCAAGGTGTACGTGGTTGGCAGCAATGCCGAAAAATGCGCGCTCGCCGCCAGTCTCGGCGCGGATGTGACGATTGACCGCTCGCAGGAAGAAAGCTGGTCGAAGGCGGTCGGCAAGCTGACCAACCGTGCCGGCGTGGACGTGGTGATCGACAACGTGGGGCAGGCGACGCTGATGGACAGCATGAAGGCGGTCAAGCGCGGCGGGCGCATTTTGATCGTCGGCAACACGAGCGGCTACAATGCGCAGATCGACACGCGCTACCTGTTCGCCAAGCACATCAGCTTGATCGGCAGTTCGATGGGATCAACGGCGGAATACGCCCGCGTGATGGGCTTCGTCTTCGAGGGCAAGCTCAAGCCGGTGATCGGCAAGGTGTTCCCGTTGAGCGAAGCACGCGCCGCCGAAGCCTATCTCGAAGCAGGAGATGGGTTCGGAAAGGTTGTCCTTGAAATCTAATCTCACCCCCACTCGCTCCAAATGGAGAGGGGGTCGGGGGGTGAGGTCTGACCGACGGACACAATGTCACTGCTAGGCTATCATGTACCGC
>JACSRG010000221.1 GCA_014879865.1 Anaerolinea sp. | reverse complement strand
GTAGTCGAGTCGTTTGCCCATGCCTTTATTTTATCCCCATGTTGGACGACATTCGACCTCTGGCTTAGTAGACGACCAATCGAATTAAGATGGGTAAAGACGAAGACGCTGACGGGCATGATGACAGGTAAAACGCCAGTCGACGGTGGCGTGCTTGGCGTTGCGCTCCGCTTCCCATGCCCAGATTTCATGGCGGAGGGTGAATTTGCTGCCTATGCGCCGTTGAAGACACTGAGTGGATAAGACCGCTAACTCCAGTTCCACCATGTTTAACCACGAAGCATGAACCGGGTGTAATGAAACTCGAGGCGTCGGAGAATACGTCGCGCTTCCGCGGGCTCGAAAGTTTCGTAGAGCGCGCTGGGGGTATGCGTGTTGAGGTTGTCCAAGACCACCCGAATTTGCAGTGCCTTGGGGAAATAGACATCGACCAAGGCTTTCATCTGGTGGGCAAAATCTTGTTTCGTGCGCTGGTCGGTCACTGTCACGTGACGCCAGCCCTGACGAGGGCAAAAGAACATGAAGAGATTCGCCGTGCCTTCGCGTCGGTAGTGATAGTCATAGCGCCGCTGTCGACCGGGCGCTGCTGGAAGTGGTTGGCGCACCTCGCTGACTAACTGCACCGGGCATTCATCGAAGCACACGACGGGAAACAGGGGGTCATCCGCTTCCGCGTACAGATCCAACAGGTCTTCCATCCGAGCGACGAACTCCCAGTTGACCTTCGGAATACACCACTGCGCCTGCTGCCACGGTTTCAGGTCGTTTTTTTCAACCGCTGACGCACGGTTTCGTCCGACAGGCTGTCCACCACCCCCAGCTCCACTAAGCGGTCTGCCAGCAGCTGCATCGTCCAGGTGCTGCGTCCTTTCGGTGGGTCACTGCACGCTAACGCCACCAGCAGCGCTTCGCCTTCCCCATCCAGTTTCGCTTTCCCGCCCGGACGCGGTTGTTCCTCCAAGGCGAACTCCACCCCACCTTCGACAAACCGCCTCCGAATCCGCTCAACCGTGGTCACGGCAATCCCTAGCACCGCAGCAATATCCGTGTCAATCTCACCGGCATCCGCTGCCAGCAGGATGTGCACGCGTTTCAATTTCCGAACCGAGATTTTTCCTCTGCTCGTGAGCTTCCGCAGTTCGTCCCGCTCCTCGTCCGTCAGCGTCACGTGATATTTCTTCGCCATGGGTTCCTACCGTTCTTTTTACAGAACAGTATAACTCGGTTTATTTACCCTGTATCTCTCCCTTGGTCGTCTACTAGTGCGGCTTTGACGCAATGGAAGTCGATCTTAAGCGAAGCTTAAGTGGCAAGGTTTTCAATTCACGAGTTGTTGTCCGTCTCCCAATCTTCGTACTTCAATCCAACGACCCGTCCAAATTCGCGCGTATTATGCGTCACCAGAGTCAGATCGTTTGCGAGGGCAATGGCGGCGATGAGCAAATCATACGGACCAATGGGGGTTCCTAGTCGCGCAAGGTCTGCTCGAATCTGGGCAGCATGGAAGTGCGCTGCGTCGTCAAACGGCAGCGAAACAAAGCGATTCAGAAAGGTCTCCTGTTGGGCGAGCGTCTTCTCAACTGCATGACTTCGTAATGCGCCGTACCGGAGCTCCAGTTTAACCACACTGCACACGCAAACATCCTCCTCTGCCAATTCGTCCAATCGACGAAAAACGGAGGGTGAACGCCCATTGAGATAACGAATACACGTGTTTGTGTCCAACAAGTATTTCATTCCAGCGGCTCGCGTTCCTCGTAGTTCCCCTGATCATGTCGTTCAATCGGCATGTCCTTCAAACTACCGAAGGTTGCTCGTAGGAAGGCATGCCAGTCGGAACGGGGGGCAGCAGTTTGCTGCTGCTCGAGTGAGCGTAGGACATGCCGCACCAGACGCCATTTCTCGGCAGCGGGAAGCTGCTCCACTTCGTCAAGCAGTTGATCAAGGCTCATACTGTTTTTTACTCTCTCTCGACGTCTACTTCCCTCATTTTACGCCAATTCCTGAATAAACCGAGGGCTGTCAACCAGAACAAACGGCTTATTAGGGGAATCAAAAATGCCCTCCGATGGAGGGCACCTTGGGCTCGCTTGAATTGCGCTGCTGAGGGAGATTTGTCTAGTTTACGATAATGTGGACGTGATGAGCGGACAATCGAACATGGTTTTGTGGCAAGCCCCGCAGTGCAATTTCTCCAACTGATCGCATTTCCGCAGCGAAAACGACTGCACGCCCTCTCAACCGCATACAAATTCTGATTGGCTTTGCTGGGGAACGAGAGAGAACACCCTCTCCCATTCCCCTAGAAGGCTCGCTGACTCGCTCGACAAACCTTCTGTCGGACACTATAGCACAACCCGACAGAGACGTTGTCAGCACAGCGAAAACGCACGGAGTTTTGGCGATCGAGAGGGAAATACAATGACTCGCAGTTTTGTTCTGACCAATCACAAGGGTGGCGTCGGAAAATCGACGTCAGCAACCAATATCGCGCTCGGCATGGTGCGGATGCTGCGCAGCGTCAACGCGATAAACACGCGCGTTCTGCTCATCGATACGGACAGTCAAGGACACGCCACGCTGGTCACGACGGGACGCAGCGATTTCGGCGCGGACAACAGTTTGTATGGCGTGTTGATGGCGGAGCGCAAAGAAGCAGCGCGGGTGATGGTCGATACCATCGTCCGCAGCCATTGGGATGATGATCTACACGTGCTGCCGGCATCGCCAATGCTGGAAGCAGCCGAGCGCGAACTCACGGGGGTGGCAGGTGCGCCGTATCGACTGGCGGAACCACTCAAACGAATCGCCAACAACTATGCTGCCGTTGTGATCGACACGCGCCCCTCGTTTTCCTTGATGACGGAAATGGGGCTGCTGGCGGCAACCGATGCAATTGTGCCGGTCGAACCACGCTACCTCGAAACGGTCGGGCTGCTCTCGGTGATCGGGAAAATCAACGACATCCGCGATGGGTGGCGGCATCCGTCACTCCACGTCAGTGGCATCCTCGTGACCAAGATGGATGCGCGCATCAAAGGACACAAGCAGCTTCTCGACGATTTGAAGGCGCACAGTTTGCTTAATCAACTCCTGTGCGGCGTCATCCCCGCGAATGAAGCGGTGTCGTATTCGCATCACAGCCACTTGAGCATCTTCGAGTACGATCCGAAAGCCCCGGCGACGAAAGCGTATGCCAAAGTGGTCGCCGGACTGCTGCGCCAGATTCTCACCAAGACGGAGGCATGATGGCGACGGCAAAACGTAAGGTCAACACCAGCCTGCTCGACAGCGTTACAGCGGAGATGCTGGGCGGCGATGGATTTGTTCAGCTCGAACAGCAGGGGCTGCGCGTCGAGCGTATCCTGCTCGAACTGGTGCGTCCCGATCCGGTGCAGCCCCGGCGCGTGCTGCCGGAGCGCGTGTATCAGTCGTTTCACAGTCAACGGCTAACGCCCTCGCAAGCATTACGTGACCTGATTCAGACGGCGCAGCATGCTGCGCGCCAGAATGGGCGACCGTTCAGCAGTGTGTTGGATTTGCTCGGCAGCCCCGAAGATGAAAGCGAAGAAGATGCGCCACGCTTCTCTCCCGAAGAACAGTTGGTGCGCGACTTGGTCAATCTGGCGATCACGATCCGCGATGACGGGCAGGTGAACCCGCTGACGGTCGTCGATGTGACGCATGGCGTGACGCGACAGTATCGCATTGAAACGGGCGAGCGGCGCTACTGGGCAACGTGGCTGCTGCGCGATTTCATCCCCGGCTACGAAAGCGACGGCATGATCCCGTGCATCGTCATTCCTACGGAGAAAGCCTCACCGTTTCGGCAAGCCAAAGAGAACACCGCCCGGTCTGGGCTGTCGGCAATTGCGATGGCGCGACAAGCGGCGCTTTTGTTACTGCACATACACGGTTACAAAATTCCAGATGGCGCAGTGTCCGGTGAATTCTATCGTCAAGCTCTCGAACTTGATCTGCGAAAACACCGCGAATTCACCACCGCAATTCTCTCTGCGATGGGTGGAATCAATCGGTTTCAGTTCAGCCGCTACAAAGCTCTGCTCCAACTCTGTGATGAAGCCGCTGAGATTGCGGATCGACAGGGGATTGAGGAAAGCAGTTTGCGTTACCTTTTGGAACTCGCGCCTGAGGATCAGCTTGAAGTTTTGCGGCAAATAACTCAGCTTGGATTGTCACGTAACCAAGTGCGAGACCTTGTTGAGAAGGGTGCCGATCTCAATGGAGATGAGCTTTCGATCTCAAAGCATGCAGTGCAGTTGGCTAAGCTGATGCGCTCGGCAAATTTGCCAAGTGCCGTTGATCTTGTTCGAGTGTTGGTAGAACAGGACAAAGATCCACTTATCGCCCGCGCCAGATTGCAGAGTATGAAGCGCGTGCTGGACGAAGCCGAACAATTCCTGATGGCTAATCAGTGAGTTATGTTGTCCCGGGACAACATTATTGAGGAACAACCAGTCATGAAAAAGACTCGTGCACCGCCCTAGAAAAAGAAAATGCCCACTGCATTGAAGCACGTGGGCGGCGGACTGTGATACTAGTGTGAACTGGACACTCACACTGTATCACAGCCTGTCTCCGCGTGCAACTGAACGCCCCTTTTCGACCGTGCTATTTCGGCACAGGTTCGCTTCAACATTGCATGGAGACAATCTCATGAGTATTGATTTGGAGCAGATTCGCTCCGCTAACCCGATTGAACAACTGGTCGGCGAGAAGTTCACGCTGCGCAAGAGCGGGACGCGCTTCATCGGCATTGAACACGACAGCCTCGTCGTGACGCCCGCGACCGGTTTCTACTTCTGGAACTCGCGCGGCGAACAGGGCGACGCCTTCGACTTCGCCGGACGGCATCTGCTCGGTTACGGCGACCACTGGAACAACCACGACGCGGCGCTATTCTTGGAAGTGGTGCGTTATCTGGCGGAGCGGGCAGGCATTTCCGTTGAGCAGCACGCCGATCTGCGGCAGTCGTCCACATGGTCGGAGCGGCAACTTGTGCGCCGACTGCACGAGGCGTTGATCACTTCTCCTGCCGCGCTGACCTACGCCCTGCAAACACGCGGTTGGCAGCTCTCGACAGTGAAGGCGGCACAGATCGGTTTCATGCCGCCGGACAAACCCGGTCTGCTGGCAGATTTGAATCTTGCGGACAAGTGGCGGTCGGTCATCGGCAAGTTCCCGCCCAACCTGATCGTCTATCCGCATTTCGAAAACGGACGGCTAACCTACCTCAGTGGGCGCTCGATTGAGGGCAAACGGCACTACAACCCGCCGCGCGATCTCATCGGAGAGCGGCAGCCCTATCGCAACCACGTCTACCGCGCAGATGCCGATTTAATCGTTCTGGTCGAAGGGCAAGCGGACGCCATCACCTTTGCCGAATGGAACATCCCGGCGCTGGCGCTGTGCGGCACATATATAGATGAAGCGCTCCTAGAAAACCTCCGCTCATTTCACCGTGTGTTCGTTGCACTGGATAACACCGACGAGGCGCGCGCCAAGAGCCGCCAGATCGCGCGGGCGTTAGAACATCGCGCGTACCTGCCACAACTCCCAGATGGCGTGAAGGATGCGAATGAGTGGCTGGCGCGTCAGCACGCGACGACGGACGACGCACGCGTTCTGCTCAATCGCGCGCAGGGCTGGCTGATGAGCGAAGTCGAGCGCGCGGGACGCCTCGAAGGGCTGGCACAGGAAGACGCGATCCGCGACCTGTTCCGGCACGCCGACGATCTCGATGAACTGGCGCTGGCGCGCTTCAAGACGATGATGGAGACGCTCGGCGTCAAGGGGCGCGCGTTTACGGAACTGCTCAAATCCGCGCGCAAGCAATCAGACAATGGAAAGGACAACCCGATGCCCGAACTGCTCGACGGCAGCGTGCCGATCCTCTCCCCGGCGCTCGGATTCGGGCATGACCTCGCGCTCGTTTCGGTCGCGCTGGTTGAGCGGGTCAACGGGACGCGCCTCAACATCCAACCGTATGTCGTGACCAGCACACGCGAACTGCATCGCCTGTCAGACGCTCAGATCATCAAGGTTGGGGAGCGCGAATTAGCGCTCAAGGTCATCCCCGATGGGACGGAGTTTTTGATGCGCTGGCGCTACGACGATATCCGCCGCTTTCTGGCTGGAGAGACTGTCGCACCGGGGGACGTGTTCGCCACCATCCACCGCCTGCTGACCACCTACATCGACTTCGGCGCGGAGATCGACAGCCTCATGCTCGCGTTGTGGACGATTGGCACGTACTTCTATTCGCTCTTCCCCGCCTATCCCTATCTTGCGCTCAACGGACCCAAGAACAGCGGCAAATCAACCGTGCTGCGCGTACTTCAGCCGCTGGCGTTCAATATGGTGACGACTTCCGACCCGACCGGCGCATCGATGTTCCGCCTGATCCATACAACGAGCTGCACCGTCGGCATTGACGAGGCGGAACGCTATCACAATCCGAAAGACCCGGCGTTGAGTCAAATCCGGCAGCTGCTCAACAGCGGTTACAAGGCGGGAATGCCCGCGCTGCGCCTGATTGGAGACGACTTCAAGCCGCAGGCGTTTAACGTCTACTCGCCCAAGATTCTGGCGGCGATTGCGGGCTTAGAGGACATCCTCGCCTCGCGCTGCATCGCGCTGCCCATGCGCCGTGCCGATCACAAACTGCCGACTTTCCCGGCGGACTTCGATGGCGCGCCGATCCGCCACCAGTTGTACACGCTGGCGCTGACTCATTTTCCGGCGATCTCTCGCAATGCCTTCGAGCGACCGGAACTACACACCCTGAATAATCGCTCCGGTGAATTGTGGTCGCCGCTGATCGCGCTGGCGGCATTCTTCGAGGAGGATGGCAGGATCGGCGGACTGAAAGCGGCGATCAGCACTGCGGCTGAACGCGATGCCCTGTGGAGTGACGGCAAAGCCCTGAGTGACCGCGAAGAGGCGGTCTTGCAAGCGCTGGAACTGCTCACGCGCGGTGAAGATCGGCTGACGTGGATCAAGGCAGTCGGGCTGCGGCGGCAGATTGCCGATCTGCTCGGCACGACAGTCGAGCAGATCGGAGATGCCCTATGGATCGGGCACATCCTCAAGCGGTTGCACCTGATCGCCGAGGATGGGCGGCGGCGTGGGATCGATGGTCTGGTGTACGCTGTACAGCCCGCCGCCATCCGTGATGTCATGCGGCGCTACGATGTAGAACCTGTTGCTGAGTGATCGCCCTAAGTTACCTGCTGTCAGTTCGAGGTGGTTACACTCAAAGCGTGACCCGTTGAGCCGAACAATAACTGTCGGGGTGGACGCACTTCCTGATTTTGCCCCTTGGAAGGTAGCCATCAAGGAACTGTTCGAGTTTCAATCCCCCGAAGGGGTAGGCGCACGCCCGAACCGATGGCGATGACGCGCTCTCCGCGCTTCTCGGTATTGGTTTCAATCCCCCGAAGGGGTAGGCGCACGCCCGAACGTTCCCGAAAATATCATGGTTCGGGTGATCGGCTTCGTTTCAATCCCCCGAAGGGGTAGGCGCACGCCCGAACATGCTTGCACATCACTATCTCCCGACCGATCTGGAAAGTGGTTTCAATCCCCCCGAGGGGGTAGGCGCACGCCCGAACTTGATCGCCGGTATCGTGTTGGCACGGAGGTAGTTAGATGGTTTCAATCCCCCGAAGGGGTAGGCGCACGCCCTGATGCTTGGCGCTCGTCATTGGCATCGGAAGCGGTGTTCTGTTTCAATCCCCCGTAGGGGTGAGCGCGCGCCCTGATTATGCAACGGGTGGTTCGGCTCTGCAATTGGCAGAAGTTTCAATCCCCCGTAGGGGTGAGCGCGCGCCCTGATTAACGGCAAGCAGCGGACGAATGTCCGGGTGCCTCGTTTCAATCCCCCGTAGGGGTGAGCGCGCGCCCTGATGATGTAGCGGCGCAGCGCGCCGATATCATCAACACTGGTTTCAATCCCCCGTAGGGGCGAGCGCGCGCCCTGATGGGCGTTAGTTGAAATCCAAGCTGTCAAAGGTATTGAGTTTCAATCCCCCGTAGGGGTGAGCGCGCGCCCTGATTCCGTCGCATCCCCTAAACATCTATGCCTTGTTAAGGGTTTCAATCCCCCGTAGGGGTGAGCGCGCGCCCTGATACCACGGGGGAAGCGACGTTCCGTCGCATCCCCTAAAGTTTCAATCCCCCGTAGGGGTGAGCGCGCGCCCTGATCCAGCGGGTACAACGCGCAATACTGGACTGGACCGAGCGTGTTTCAATCCCCCGTAGGGGTGAGCGCGCGCCCTGATGGAGAATGTCACCACACTTCGCATTCAAGGTGGCAAAGTTTCAATCCCCCGTAGGGGTGAGCGCGCGCCCTGATT
>JACSRG010000243.1 GCA_014879865.1 Anaerolinea sp. | reverse complement strand
GCGACGACAGCCGTCTCCTCTGGCGTCATGGTTGGCGTGACGCCCGCCGGATCGGTCGGCGGGATTAACGTCTCCGTCTCCTCGGTGATGTAGGGATCATCGGTCGCCGTTTCCGTTGGCGTTTCCGTCGGTGTTTCTGTGGGCGCGGCGGTCGGCGTATCTGACGGAACGGGTGTATCCGTATCCGGCGGAATGTCGGTCGGCGTTTCCGTCGGCGTATCGGTTGCCGTCGGGGTGAGCGACGGCGTCGGCGAGGGCGTGCGCGTGAAAGTCGGCGCGGCGGTCGGCGTGCGGCTGCTGGTCGGCGTCCGCGTGAAGGTGGGCACGGCGCGTTCTAGCCCTTGCACAGGCAGTTGATCGACCGGCTCGCTGATCGTCTCCGGCTGACTCGGTGGAGCGATTGGGCGCAAGTCCTGATTCATTTGGATGGTGAGCGCTGTCCCGGCGCGCGCGGTGACGGTTTCGCCCAACGCCTCGACGTGCGCTTCGCCTTCGAGCATGGTGATGGTCATGGCTTCGCTGCGCCGCGCGCGAATGAACGCCGTCGAGCCGAGCCGCACCTTGACCTCGTTGATCCACAAGCTGACTTCGGCAACGCCGTCGGGCGTCTGGATCAAGATGCCGCTTTCGGGCATTTGATCGCACAGGATGCCATCTTCGCCCGTTTGCAGCGTGAACGCCTGCATCGGTCCAAAGCTGGCGGCGTAGGGTTCGAGCGTATTGAGATCGTCAAAGCTGCCCTCCAGCAGGATGCCGTCCGCAGTAACCCAACCGTAGCTCGCCGCCGCTTCGCTTACGGGCGTCGCTTCGCTTACGGGTGTGCTGACCGCGTCCGTCAGCGGGCTGCTAACATCCGCCATCGCCAGATCAGCGCCGAGCGGCTGGTTGATCGCAATATAGAGCCATGCACCGTCGGGGCTGCGTCCGTGTACCTGCACCGCGCTTCCCGGCGGGAGGGCTTGCACGACGAACGCTTCGAGGTCTGGCTCGCGGCGCAGGTTGATATTGAGCGGCGCATCGACGACGCCGTTCATGATGACGGGCGACGGGATGAGGTTTTCGACCTCCACATCGCCAAAGAGCAGAAAGGTCACCTGCTCACCGGGATCGACATCGGGTGCGCTTGGCTGCACCGCCATCGTCGCCACGCCCCATGACCCGGTCGTGCGATCCAGTTCGCCTAAACGGAGCGACCGGAGCGCGGTCACGTCGATCACATCGCCGGGATCGCTGAAGGTGAAGTTGGCGAAGCCCGGCTGCGGCTGCGCATCAAGCTGTGCGTGACCGTAACACGCCTCATTTGTCCCTAGCTCCGCGCACAGACGGTTGGTGACGGCGAGTGCTTCTTGAACTATATCCGTACAGACATCGGAGACTGCGAGCAAGGGCGCGGTCAGGAACAGGGTCACCGCGACCCACAATACGTACCGAACAGTCTTCATTTCAGTTGACATTCTCGCTATCCGATAGGCAACATCATCATATGCAAATTTCAGAATTTGACAACAGCGCTGTATACTAAAATAACGTTCTTAATGATGGGAATGTCGCACAAATGCAGGAACAACCGAACGAACTGCCAGTTTGGACGTATCGGGGGTATAAGCTGCGCCCGTCCGAGTTCAACACGGCGCTGGTTCACTTCTACCGCGCCGAAATCTCCCGCGCGAACGCGTGGCGGAGCCGCCTTGACGTGACGACGAACTGGGCGCTGGTGGCAACGGGCGCGGCGATCACGTTCGGATTCAGCGAGCAGTACACGAATCACAGCATCATCATTCTTAACACGTTTCTAATCACCTTGTTCCTGTTTATCGAGGCGCGGCGCTACCGCTATTACGAATTGTGGAGCTATCGCGTCCGGTTGATCGAGACGGACTTTTACGCGGCGATGCTCATCCCGCCGTTCAAACCGCGCGCCGAGTGGTCAGAGAAGCTGGCGCACAGTTTACTCGCGCCGCGCTTCCCGATCAGCGTGTGGGAGGCGTTCGGGCGGCGGTTGCGGCGAAATTACCTGTGGATTTACGCGGTGCTGCTGCTGGCGTGGCTGGCGAAGCTGCTGCTCTACCCGCTGCCGATTGAGACGTGGGAAGAACTCGTGCGGCGCGCGCATATCGGCATCATCCCCGGCGCGGTCGTGCTCGGGGTGGTCGGCGCGTATTACCTCGCGCTCGTGCTGATCGCCGTGCTGACGTTCCGGCTGCGGGCGTCCTCCGGGGAGGTGCTGTCGCGCCATGAGAATTTGCGGCAGGTGTCGCCGCGCCAGAAAGGGATGTCAGCCCAAACGGATGTGGATGAGAGTTCGGTAGAAAGAACGTAGGGGAAAACAACCGCCCCTCTCGCCGCTGCGCTTAGGGAGAGGGGCAAAGGGTGAAGTGATAGACTACTGATTCAGCGTATCGCTGAGGTTCTGCGCGGCGTCTTCGACCTTGTTCTTGACATCGGTCACGGTGGCATCCGGTTCTTCGCGGACGATTTCGATCTTGACGCGCGCCAGCAAACCGCCGATCACCGCCAAGCCTGCCAGCACCGGGTAAAGGAGCAGCAGCGCGCCGCCGGCGACCGCGCCAATGGTCAGCGGGATTTCGACGAGCGTGCGCCCTTCCGGGTTACGGATGATCAGACGGCGGACGTTCCCTTCTTCGATCAGTTCCTTCACGCGTTCGACCAATTGGTTTCCAGCGACTTCTAGTTCTTCGCTGAAATTGCGCTTATCCTGCGAATTGTCATTCTGCGGGGTGAGGTTGTTCATGTCGGACATCGGACTCTGTCTCCTTCTCGTTAGACACTCTTGAATTACATCTACTTATACGGAGAAACGATGATGAAGTTGCACATTTCAAAAAACATTATACAGGAGATCGACCTAAATTGCTATTTCGCTCACATTTCGATCTCAGTCTATAATCTACAGAAAACCCTTCACCTATTAGGGGGAACGCATGATAAAAAAGGTGATCGCGTCCGCAGTCGTCCTCATTTCGCTCCTCGCCCTGATGACAACGTTCGTCGCACAGGCGGAGTTCGGCACGGGTTGGCAGGCGGCGTACTATAACAACACCACTTTGCAAGGGACTCCGGTTTACACGGAATCGCTGCCGACGGGGATCAACATCAACTGGGGATCGGGCAGCCCGAATCCCGCCGTCCCGGTCGATAACTGGTCGGCGCGCTTCACGTCGAGCCAGTTGTTTAATCAAGGAACGTATGAATTCGTCGTGTCGTCAGATGACGGCGTGCGCGTGTATGTCGATGGCGCGCTGGTGTGGGATCGCTGGATCGGGCGGGTGCTGACCACCGACCGCTTCCAACTCAACCTCACAGCGGGGACGCACTCGCTGATCGTCGAATTCCTCGAACTGGTCGATCAAGCCGCCGTGCAGTTCCAGTATTTCCAGATCACCACACAGCCGGGCACAACTCCCGGCGTGACCACCCCCGGCGTGACCACCCCCGGCGTCACCGTGACGGCGGTATACACGGGTCCGACGGCGACCGTATCCGGCGCGCGCGGGCTGGCGCTGCGGACGGGTCCGTACACGGGCGCGTCGTACATCACCACGCTGACATCGGGAACCGGCTATCCGGTCGTCGCGCGCAACCGTGACGAGGGGATTTACAACTGGTACTTGCTGACGGTTGGCGAACGGCAGGGCTGGGCGTCGGGGCGCTACCTGACGATCAGCGTGCCGCTTGACCAGATTCCGCTGCGCGGCAGCATCTTCGACGAAATTGACGGCGCGCCGGACATCGGGGCGCGGGCGTATCCGCGTTCGGTCATGAACATGCGCACCCGTCCAAGCACGCGCGTGCCGGTCGTCGGCAGCATCCCATGGGGTGGCGAAGCCGAGTTGATCGGTCGGACGGTGCAAGCCGGGACAGATCGCTGGTATCAGGTGCGCTATAACGGCGTCGTCGGCTGGATCGATGCGCGCTGGGTGACGGCGCGAGGCGAAATCTACCAAGTGCCGATTCGCTGATGCTGGAACTGGTCGCGCGCGGCGTCACACTGGGGATGAATGCCGGCTTGACGCCGGGTCCGCTGCAAACGTATATCCTGCAAACCGCCCTCAGCTACGGCTGGCGGCGGAGTTTGATTGTCGCGCTGTCGCCGCTGGTGACGGATGTGCCGATCATCTTGATCATCTTGGTGTTCCTATCGCAGTTCCCACCCGCGTTCATCCGTGTGATTCAGATCGCGGGCGGCGTGTTTTTGTGGTATCTGGCGTGGAGCGCGTTCAAGAGCGCGCGGGCAGGGGCGCGAATCGGCGCGGGCGGTGACGGCAGTGCGCCGCCCTCATCACGCGGGCTGCTGCTGCGCGCCATGCAGATGAACTTCCTGAGTCCCGGTCCGTACATCTTCTGGGGGACGATCAATGGTCCTCTGCTGCTGCAAGGCTTGAGCCGATCCGTGTGGGACGGGATCAGCTTCCTGCTGGCGTTCTACGGGACGTTTCTGGCGATTTTGTGCGGGCTGATCCTCGTGACGGATCGGCTGCGCAATTTGAGCGACCGCGCCAACCGGATCATTTTATACGCGCTGGTGGTGGTGATGGTGGGCTTCGGCGGGTCGCTGATCTGGCAGGGGATTGTCGGGTAGAATCCCGTAGGGGCATAATGTCCCTACAAGTGAAAGGAATGGCGCGATGATCGGGATGAGTTACGCCGAACGGCTGGAAAAAGGCTTGATCGCGTGCGCGCGGCACTACGCGCCGCGCCTTGTGCCGCCCGACTGGCAGCAGACGGGGGATTATCGCCGCCCGCTGCCCGAACTGGCGCATCTGCTCGGCGGTTACGGCGTGCTGGTCATGGTCGGCGACGTGCCGCCGAGTCTCGCCGCGCAAGCCGCGCTGCATCACCGCGAATGGGTTGAGAATTACAAGGGATTGTACACGCTGATCGCCGGGGTGCTGTTCCCGACGTTCAGGAACGTGCAGGCGTTCTACATCGATCAAACGGCTGCGCCGCCGATTGTCGGCTTGCAGGGCGACGCGATCCCGGTCATCGAGATGCTGGCGGGCTACGTGACGCCGTTCGTCGCGGCACGGCAGGGCGTACCGGGGCAAAATTCCGCCGCCGAGGTCGAACTGATCGGCTTGATGGACATGATCCTCGAAGAGCTGGAGGCGAGCGACTTCCCCCGTGAGACGTATAAGGCGCTGCGCGACAACGGCGCGGCGTACATCCGCCAGATATTGATCGGCTACACGCGGCAGATCGCTTTGACGCCCGCGCTGCGACCCGTGTTCGGCGACTCGACGCAGCCAACGCCGCCGCAGGTACCGCCGCGCTTGGATGCGACGCAAGGCGCGCCCTCGTTCAACACGCAGACCATCGCCCCGCCCCCGCCGCCGATTCATTCGCCGACGGTCTTGCCGCCAAGCGTGCTGCCGGAAGAAGATCGGATCAGCCTTGCGCCGCCGCCGACTCAAGTGCCGGATGAACCGCTGTTCAAGACGGGCAGCATCCCGGTGTTCTTCGACTCCGGCAAGCGCGACAAAGGGACGCGCCGCCCGCCCGTGCCGAATCTGCCGGAGTAACCCGTGTTTACTTCGGCAGCCCGCCGAACAAGCCGACAACGCGCCCGAAGAAGCGATGGAAGCCGTCCGAGGTCTTGCCGAACATCAGCGGGCACGCCCCGCCGATCACCAGCATGTTATGCTCATTGCAGAAATCAATCGCGCTCTGTGACACGCTCACGCCCATGCTGTGAATACCGCTGTGCATCCACACGCGGTTGATCCCGGCGTCGTAGCAGTCGCGCACGACCTGTTCTGCCGCCGATTCGGGCGTGGCGATCACGATGCCATCCACCTGCGCGGGGATGTCCTTGACGCTGTGGTAGCACGGATCGCCCTCGACGCTGTCCGCCTTCGGGTTGACGGCGTAGACGTGATAGCCCATGTCACGGAAGCGTTTATAAATGCCGTTTGCCGCTGCCGCGCCGCTTGGATCGCGCGAGACGCCCGCGATGGCGATATGTTCCTGTGAGAGGAAATCGGCGACCTTTTCTTTCAGAGTTGCAGCCATTTCCTATGTCCTCCTGCTGACCACAAACCTTCTCTGCCTATCATTCTAGGCAGGACGCCGCAAGGGGGTCAGTGTGACAGATCATAGGATATTTGTTACGGAGCGCCGAAACCTTTCGACAGATTTTACGTAGCGATCACCCGCCCTAACAGCCCGTCGATCTGGCGCATCTGATCAGGCGTCAGCGCGCCGAACCGCAGCGCCCCGGCGTTGTCGTCCACCTGCGCGACGGTGCGAATCCCCGGAATCGGTACGGTCATCGGGCTGCGCGCCCAAATCCACGCCAGCGCGCCCTGTGCCAATGTGCGCCCGCCGCTCGTCAGCACCTCGCGCAGCGCGTCGAGCTGGTCGAATGCCGGGTTGAGGATGTGATCCCGCGCCCATGGATCCGTCCGCACGTCGTTCGCCGCGAAGACGGTGTCTTTCGTGTACTTTCCGGTCAGCGCGCCGCGTGCCAGCGGCGAACGGTTGACGCTGGCGAGATTCAGCGCCTCGCACAACGCCAGCATCTCCGGCGCGTCGAGGACGACGTTGAGATCGTGCTGGACGGCGGCGCAGTGTTCGCCCGCCGCGAATGCCCGCGCCGACTCGACAGCGTCCGTGCTCCACGCGTACCAGCGGATTTTGCCTTCGCGCACGAGGTCTTCCAGCGCGGCGACCAGCGCGGGCGCGTACTCGACCGGGTAATCCCAGACGTGCAGTTGGAACAGGTCGATAGTCTCCATGTTCAGGCGGCGCAGACTCGCCTCGCAGTCGGCGCGCAGATTGGCAATCACCATCTCCGGTGTGGCGTAGCGCGTGACGTGCTTGCCCGTCACATTCACGTTGAAGCCGAACTTCGTCGCGATCACCACTTCGTCGCGGTGCGCCTTGAGCGCCTTGCCGACGATCTCCTCGCTGTGACCTGTGCCATAGGTCGCCGCCGTGTCGAAGAAGTTGATCCCGCTTGCCAGCGCGTGCTGCAGCGCGCGGATCGATTCGTTGTCGTCCACTTCGCCCCAACCCGCTTGAATGTCGATGAAGCGCCACACGCCGCCGATTGCCCAGCAGCCCATCCCCAGCGCCGACACTTCGATTCCGGAACGTCCTAACACTCGCTTGTCCATTTCCAGCCTTTCGTGTGCAACTTTCATGCTGCGACTCTACAACTTCGAGCGCGCTCTAAGTCAAGACCTGTCTTATAATCAAAAGCATGACGAACGAAACCGAACTTCTCACGATCAAACAGGTCGCCGACCTGACCGGACTCAGCGTCCACACGCTGCGCTATTACGAGCGCGTCGGTCTGATCCACCCGATTGACCGCGCCGACAATTCGCACCGCCGCTACACACACAACGACATCGGCTGGATTGATTTTCTGATGAAGCTGCGGGCGACGGGCATGTCGATCCACGATATGCAAAAGTATGCCGAGTTACAACGCGCCGGGGATGTGACGCTGGCAGAACGCGTTGAGATGCTCAAGGCGCTGCAAGGCGCGGTCGAAGCGCACATCGACGAACTGCATGAGCATCTCAAGTTGATTCGCTACAAGATCGCGTTTTACGGGGAAATCCTCGCAAGCGAGGTCGCCGTAACCTCTGAAGTCCCGCTGGCGCGGTGAGGCGGCTTTACCAGACGCCCGGCAGCAGACGATAGCGCGTCTTCTGCGCGTACTCGCGGTAGCCGGGGAGTTCCGCTTGCAGGGTCTTGTCTTCGAGATACGTGCGGATCACGAAGAGCGCGACCGCGATGATCGACGGGATGAACGCCCACAGCGATCCGAGCATGAGCGGCGTCACGATCTGGAACAGGATCGCGCCGACATAGCCGGGATGCCGCACGAGCGCATAGGGTCCGCCCGTCATGACGCGATGCCCGCGCTCCGTCTGAATGCGCACGGTCGCCGAGAAGAACTGATTCGCCAGCATCGCCCACGTCGTGATCAGGTAGCTGATTGTGAACAACACCGCCCCGGCGATCATCCAACCGAGTCCGAGCGGTGGCTGCGTCCAGCCGTTGCGGAAATCGATCCCCGCGATAACCCACGTCAGGATCGGCATGAGCAGCGCCGCGAAAACCGTGATCCACACATCCCACTTTTTGCTGCCCGCTTGGAGCTTCGAGCGCTCCGCGATCAATTCCGGGGCGCGCGTGGTGAGCACTGAGATGTTGAAAATCGTGATGATGGTGTAAGTCGCCATTTGCAGCCAACCGCCGAGCCATTCCAGCGTCCCGGCGGAGACGAATAGGAAAATCGCCAGCATGAACAGGAACGAGATCTGCTTGCGCGTCCACGTCTTGACTGCCTGCTGAACTTCCGGTGATGTGAGCGTGTTTGTAGCCATAAATCCCCCTTGTGAGCTGCCGCACAAACACATGGTCTCATCCTACGCCCGGTT
>JACSRG010000570.1 GCA_014879865.1 Anaerolinea sp. | reverse complement strand
ACATCCTAGTCATCCGGGCTTCTCACAGCCGGGCATTGAGATTCCCTTCGTTTTTTGCTGAAAACATATGATTTGTGACATATGTCACTATCACCTGCCGGTGTCACCGTCTACGATCATCCTCGGGGCTGATGTCAGTTCGCGCCGGTTGTACCCTGCCGCTGCGGACTCGCCACAACGAAAGGGAAACCCACATCATGACCCGGTGCAGTACTCTTCTTAAGACCTCCTCGTCGTTACTCCTTGTTTTACTCCTCTTCTTCACAGCGGCTCCCGTGTTTGGTGCAGCGGGAGATGGAACGATCAGCGGTTTTGTTTTCGAGGCAGATGGCGTAACCCCGGTGACGACGCCCGCGTGGGTCACCGTTCAAGACTCGGTGACATCGCTCTGGGTCAGCCGGGTGGACGTGCAAGCCGACGGCAGCTATACGGTCGATGTGCCGCCGGGGACGTATATGGTGCGCGCCGAAGGCGTCAACAACGCCATCGAGTTCTACAACAATAAAGGCTGGCAGGGCTATGACAGCGACTTCATCGTCGTGACCGGAGGCGAAACCGAGACAATCAATTTCAGCCTCGACCCCGGTGGCACGATCAGCGGGATCGTCTACGGTCCCGATGGCATAACGCCCCTGCCGAATATGAATATTACTGTGCGTGGATCGTGGGATGGGACCTGTACCGACCAGTACGGGCAGTTCACGGTCTACAGTCTGCCGCTCAATTCGCCGATCAAGCTGGGAGCGGGCGGCAGCAATTGGTGCAATGAAGGCTCGCAGATCTATGCGCAGCAGTGGTGGGATCACGCGGCGGATGAGAACAGCGCCGAAGCGGTTGTGCTGACGGACGCCGCGCCGACCAGAAATGATGTCAACTTTACGCTTGATCTGGCAGGCATTGTGACCGGGACGGTGTACCAAGCCGACGGCGTGACGCCGATCCCCAATCTCGGCGTGTCGTTCTATAATGCGGCGACGGGCAATCACGTCATGGGGACAGGCACAGACAGCAGCGGAAATTACACGATCTCGCTGCCCGCCGGGACGTACACAGCCGAAGCACATGGCGACGGTTGGGTCTCGGAATATTACAATGAGACGGACTGGCAGTCCGCGACACACATCGTCGTGACGGCGGGTGGCACGGTGAGCGGCGTTAACTTCACGCTTGACCCGGCGGGGATGGTCACCGGGACGGTCTACCAAGCCGACGGCGTGACGCCGATCCCCAACGCCGGCGTATCGTTCTTCGACGCGGCGACCAATCAGCACATCATGGGGACAGGCGTGGATGGCAGCGGCAATTACACGATCTCACTGCCCGCTGGAACATATGCTGCCAACGCCCACACGGACGGTTGGGTCTCCGAATATTACAACGAAGCCGGGCTGGACTGGCAAAACGCGACGGACATCGTCGTGACGGTGGGCAATACGGTGAGCGGCGTCAACTTCACGCTTGACCCGGCGGGGATGATCACCGGGACGGTCTACCAAGCCGACGGCGTGACGCCGATCCCCTTTGTCAGCGTGTCGTTCTTTGACGCGGCGACGGGCAATCACATCATGGGGACGGGCACGAACGACAGCGGAGTCTACATGATCTCGCTGCCCGCAGGGACGTATGTTGCCAACGCGCACGGCGACGGCTGGCTGACTGAATATTACAATGAAGCCGGGTGGCAGGATTGGCAAACTGCGACGCCCATCGTCGTGACGATGGGCGGCAGCGTGACCGGCGTCAACTTCACACTTGAACCTGCCGGGACGATCAGCGGGCGGGTGACTGCCGCCGATGGCGTGACGCCGCTCGCCAACATGGCAATCGGCACGAATCAGCCGCTTGGCGCGTGTACGAATCAAGACGGGTACTTCACGCTGGAAAGCGTCCCGTTCAATGCGCCGGTCAGTCTGTGGTCGGGCGGCAGCAACAACTGGTGCGGCGGCTCGACTGACTATCTCCAGTTGTGGTATGACAACGCACCGGATCAGCAGAGCGCCACCGCGATCACCCTGACATCGTCCGAGCCGCAGCGCACGAATGTGAATTTCGCGCTGCCGCAAGGGGCGATCATCAGCGGCATGGTGTACCAGAGCGACGGCGTCACCCCGATCACGGCGGACGTGTATATTTACGCCGAACACCTGCCGTCGGGCAATAACGCGGGTGGGTCAATGGTTAGCCCGGATGGCAGCTATCGAATCACCGTCCCGACCGGGACGTACCGTGTGCGCGCGGGCGGTGGCAGCTATGCCGGCGAATGGTTCAACAACGCGGGGAACAACGGCAACAATGCCACCCCGGTCGCGGCGACGCAGGGCGCGGTTACGCCGAACATCAACTTCACGCTCGACCCCGGCGGCACGATCAGCGGGACGGTCTATGCGGCGGATGGCGTGACGCCGCTCGCCAATATGAACGTCGAGGCGCATAACTACTGGATGGGAACGTGCAGTGATGCGAACGGCAGCTTTTCGCTGAATAACCTGCCGCTCGGTCAGCCGATCAAGGTCTACGTGACGCCGAACAGTTGGTGCGGCGGCGGCGGGCTGTGGATGCGAGAGTGGTACAACAACGCTCCCGATGAGCAGAGCGCCACGCCGATCATCCTGAGTCTCGCGGAGCGGGATTTCACGAATGCGATCTTCACGCTCGACCTCGGCGGCGCGATCAGCGGGCATGTGTACGAGCTGGACGGCGTCACCCCGGTGGAGCAGGTGAACGTCAATGCCGGACCGATCACCAGTTTTTCGCAGGATTACTGGACACAGGTCAACGGCGACGGTACGTATCTGCTCGCCGTGCCGCCGGGACAGTATTTCGTCAGCGCGAGCGGCTTCCATTACGTCTTAGAGTACTGGAACGACTCCGGCTACGGTGCCGACGCACCGCAGGACGTGGTCACGGTGACGGCGGGCGCGATCACGCCGAATATCGACTTCGCGCTGGCTCCGGCAGGCGAAATTCATGGCGTGGTGTATGCTGCCGACGGCGTGACGCCGCTGGCAAACATGAATATCGGCTCATCGACGCCATGGATGGGCGCATGTACCAACGAGAACGGCGAATTTACGATTGGCAGCGTGCCGTTCAATGAACCGCATCACCTGAGCGCGGGTGGTACCGAAAACTGGTGCGGCGGATCGACAGCCTTCGCGCAAACGTGGTGGAATCAGAAACCGTTTGAGTTCCAAGCCGACGGCGTGACGATCACGGCGGCAGCCCCGGTTGCGACGGGGATCAATTTCACGCTGGGGGCGGCGTCGTCGATCAATGGCACGGTCACGGCGGCGGAGAACGGCGCGCCGTTGAGCGGCGTGTGGGCGTGCGCGATCAACCATGACGCGAACGGCTTCAACGAAACTGCCATGTTCCTGTGCGACGACACCGACGCGAACGGGGCATACAGCATTTCCGTGCCGCCCTACAGCTACCGCGTGTGGATTTTCCCCGATGATCGTCTGCGCCTGTTCTACAACCAAGCGCCGCGCTACGAAGACGCGCTGCTGGTCAACGTGGGCAGCGGCGTAAACGTCACCGGCATCGACTTCTCGCTGCCGCTGGCGGGGATCATCACCGGCAAAATCTACTTGGAGGATGGCATCACTCCGGCGCAGCGCGTCACCGTCTCGACGGCGGATGGCTCGTATATGGAATGCACGCAGGAGGACGGAAGCTACCGGATTTTCGTGCCAGCGGGGACACATGTCGTCCGCGCGGGCGCGGGCGCGTGTGATCCGAACGTGGCGTTCCCGACGCAGTATTACAACGGCGTCTTCGATGTGCCGTCTGCCACGCCGATCACCATTGCGGCGGGGGAAACGAGAGGGAATATCAACTTCGTGCGCGGCGATCAAGCCTTCATGCCGCCGATCCTGCTGACGCCCTACGGCGACACGCCAAGCAGCACGCCGATCTTCAATTGGTCAACGACGACCGGCGCGACGTGGTATCAGGTGTGGATCAGCCAGCTTGATGGGATGGCGCAGATCGACCGCTGGTACGAGGCAAGCGCATGCAGCGGCGGCACTTGCAGCGCGAACGACATCTCATTGATGGCGGGCGCGTACCGCTGGTGGGCGCGGGCGTGGCGCGCGGACTTAGGCTACAGCGCGTGGAGCGCTCCGCTCGAATTCCAGATCAGCGTGCAAACCGGGACGCCGACACAGGTCGCCCCGTTCGGCTTGGAAACGTCGCTCAACCCGACGTACACATGGAACGCCGTATCGGGCGCGTCGTGGTACTACGTGTGGGTCAATAACGAGAGCGGCAAGGTGCTCGATCACTGGTACGCGGCAGCGGATGCCTGTATTGGCAGCGTGTGCAGTTGGACTCCGGCAGAATCGCTCGGCAGCGGCGATCATCAGTGGTGGGTGCAGGCATGGGGCGAGTTCGGCGGTTACAGCGCGTGGAGCGCGGGCTTAAGCTTCTCCGTGCCGTTCCAGACTGCCCCGACACAGAACGCGCCAGCGGGTCAGCTTGACACGCCGCCGGTCGCGCTGACGTGGGCGGACATGCCCGGATCGTCGTGGTGGCAGGTGTGGTTTAGCAGCGAACATGGCGGCGGCGGTGGTTACTGGTACGACGCGGCGACGATCTGCGCGGCTGGCAGTTGTTCGATTGTGCCGCCGGTCACGGTCGATGACGACGTGTATTCATGGTGGGTGCAGACGTGGAATCCGGTGACGGGGTATTCGCTGTGGAGCGGGGGCATGACATTCTGGCTGCCGCTCGCCGCCCCGACGCTGATCGCGCCTTCCGGCACAGTGACGACGGGCAGCCCGGTTTTCACATGGGATCATCAAGATCACGCGGAATGGTATCTCCTCTGGGTGAGCGGCGGTGTCGGCGTCCATGTGATCGACCAGTGGTACAACGCCAGCGCCATCTGCGCGGGGGAGACATGCAGCGTCCAGCCGGTCAGCGTGCCGAACGGCACGTATTACTGGTGGGTGCAGGCATGGAGTCCGTACAGCAGTTACAGCCCGTGGAGCGCGGACGGCGTGTTCACGGTTGAAATTCCGTAAGTTTATCACCCCGCCCGCTCCCCGATTCTGAGAGCGGGCGGGGTGTCAAACCCCCGGTTGCAAAGCGGCGCGCCTTACGCGATCATAGGGGCATTTGCTGACCGAAGGATTGTCCGTTTGAAATCGCTGCAACTCCTCCTGCTAGTTCTCATGGTGTGCCTGCTCACCATCGCGCCGCTTAATGCGCAAGACCAACCGCCGACCGAACCGCCCGCCGACGGCGGACTCGACCCCGCGCCTGTCGGGACAGCCGTACCGCTGCCGACACGGGGCGCGCGCCCCGCCTCGTTCATGATCACGCAGAGTGACCGCGCGGCGCTGCATTTCTTCTTTCAAGCGCTGCCGCAGGGCGAAACGGCGCTCATGCGCGTGGTCGGCAACGAGATCGCCAACGTGCGCGCCCTGTTCCTCGGCGATTTGATCGACTTTTTCCCGGTGGACGACAACTTCTATGGCTTGATCGCGGCGGGTATGGAACAGCCGACCGGGCGGAATAATCCGCTGGCGGTCTACGTGACCTTCACCGACGGCACGCGGACGACGCTCGACGCCAACGTCGAGATCGTGTTAGGGAGCTTCATTCGCCAGAATGTGACGGTTGCGCCGGATCGCGGCTACCTGCTCGACATCGAAACGGAGCAGAGCGAATTGGCGCGGCTCGAAAGCATGATCGGCACGTATACCGACGAGCGGTTGTGGGACGAAACGGGCTTCCAACTGCCGATCATGGCGGCGCTGACCTCACCGTTCGGCGCATTCCGCACCTTCAACGGCACGTTGAACACGCGCCATACCGGGTGGGACATCCGCACGACGCTCGGCGTGCCGGTGATGGCATCGGCGGCAGGGCGCGTCGTCTTCGCCGGGACGCTGGCGATTCGCGGCAATTACGTGCTGATCGATCACGGCTACGGGGTGTTCACGGGCTACGCGCACTTCTCGACCACGCACGTCACGCGCGGGCAGGAAGTCGCCAAAGAGCAGGTGCTCGGCACGACCGGCGATACCGGACGCACGAGCGGTCCGCATTTCCACTGGGAACTCGCGGTCAACGGCGATTGGGTGGACAGCATCCAGTTCCTTGAGATGTGGATGCCTTAAGCATCAATGAGCATGCGCCGCATCCACTTTCGATCCGCGCCGCCGCTGGCGTACGATGGGCTTAAAGCGTAGAAAGGATCGAGCAGTGGAACAGAAACGGTCGAACTACGGCAGGTTCGGGTTGATGATCGCAACCTCGATGGTGGTCATGTATGGGGTGATGTACCTGAACACCTATGATCTGGCGCACGTCCGCTGGAGCGAAACGCGCCTCTTCATGACATTCCTGATGGGCGCGACGATGGCGGTCATCATGTTGAGCTTTATGCGCGGGATGTACAAGGACAACCGGGTCAACCTCGCCATCTATCTCGTCAGTCTGGCGGTGTTTGTGGCGGCGCTGTTTCTCGTCCGCAGTCAAGTGACAGTGCAGGATTCAGCCTACATGAGCGCGATGATCCCGCATCACTCCATCGCCATTTTGACCAGCGAACGCGCCCAGATTCGCGATGCGCGTGTCCGCCAGCTTGCCGACGACATCATCGAAGCGCAGCGCCGTGAGATCATGGAAATGAACTGGCTGCTTGAAGATATTCGCGAACACGGGATCGCCGCCACCCAAGCCGACGCCGACGCGCGTCCTGTCCCGGGGTTCGAGGCTTCCCCGTAACGCCGGTTCTGTTCTCACTCCGTGCCTTTGACGAAACTGGTCAGCCGCATGAATGCGCGTTCTTGCGGCGACATATCCTCCGGGTATTTCGTCTCGTCGTATGCCTCAAGGATGCGATAAGCTTCCTTGATGTACGAGCGAATCGTATGCAGGCTGATGCCCATCTCGTCGGCGGCAAGCTGCGCGGGCATTCCCCGTAACACACACAACTCCACTGCCTGCCGGATGCGCTCGGTCAGTTCTGGGTACTGGCGCTGACGCGGCAAAGCGACCGCCTTGCGCAGACGCGCCACGTCTGACCGCTCCGCGACGCTCATCACGCCGGGACTCGCCGTGAAGTCGTGTTCGAGCGCGAAGACAATCGCCCATGCGATCTGCAAGCGGACTTCGGTCTTGATGAAGTAGCCGCGCGCGCCATGCTGCGCCGCCGCTTCGATCAACGGCGGGTTGATCGCCCGCCCCATGCAGATCACGACGAGATTCTTGATCCGCCTGCGCAGACGATCCAACTCCTGCGCCAGCACGTCAGCGCCGCCGATGTTGTCGGCGTCCAGCACGATCACGTTGGGGAGTTCGGCGAGCGGCGTGCGGTTGAGATGCGACCACATCTCTTCCAGCGACTCGCACATGCATGTCACGCGCGTCCGTCGATCCCACGCCAGATAGCTGTTGATCGATTGGAGCGCGTAGTAGTCGGTATCCATGATCACGACTTTGAGATTGACGTTGATCAGTGAGTTCACCATACAGCATTCGCCTCAGGAATTTGCGGTGCGCCTCGTCGGACAAGTGCTTTGTTTCGCAAGCGCTTTGCTGCTTTCGTAAGTAGTATACGCAAGTTTGCGCGGTTCGGTGCAAAAAGCAAATTTGTCACCTTTTTGACGTAGAATGGCTCTTTACTGATAGAGCATGATCATGAGGGACAGACATGCAGTCGTATGAGCAGTGGGTCAGCGCGGCGCAGCAGGGTGACCGCGCCGCCTTCGACCGGTTGATCGAGCACTTCGGCGACGCGGCGCGCCGCTGGGCGTTCGCGCGGCTCGGCGACGAACAGGCGGCAGAGGACGCGGCGCAGGAGGCATTTTTGACCGCCTACCGCAAGTTGGGCGATCTGCGCGCGCCTGCTGCCTTCCCGGCGTGGCTCAAGCGGGTCGTGCTGACCGAATGCAGCCGGATCACGCGGCGCAAGTCGCCAGAGGTGACGGCGGTCGATGAGGACGCGCCCGCCGACGCCGATCATGACCCCGCGCGGCAGATCGAGGAGCGCGAGCGGCGCGATCACCTGTGGCGGGCGGTCGATCAACTGCCGGAGCACGAGCGGGCAGTCACCGAATTGTTCTACGTCTACGGGTATTCGCTCGACGAGATCGCCGACGGGCTGGCGCTGCCGCTGACGACGGTCAAGAAGCGTTTGCAGTATGCCCGCGAACACATCCGCGAGAACATGCCCGCGATGCAGTTGGGCGCGGCACGGTTTCCCGCGTATGTGTCGCCCAGTCCCGATGTGCAGATCGTGCATATGTTGGGGATGTATCGACGGTATCAATTGGTCAGTGCGTAGGACAGCGTGAATGCGAATTCAAACCTCACCCTCTCCATTTGGATTGAGGACAGGACAGTTTTAATATTCGCGCACCTTAATGGAGCGCTCTAGGGGAAACAGTCAGCGTAGAGACGCCCAA
>JACSRG010000270.1 GCA_014879865.1 Anaerolinea sp. | reverse complement strand
GCGGTGCAGCATCGACTGCTGCCGGAGTGGTCAGCGTATTCGTAGCAAGTGGCTGTGCTGCAAAGGCGTAGGGTCAGGACAGCCTGACCCTACGGAGTCGTACTGCCGCGCTTATTGACCGGGCAGGATCGACTGTTCATGGAGCACCTCTGCCGGGCAGGCGAGGTTGAAGATGAGCACGTAGATTTTGCCGCTGGCATCGGGTCCCGCGTTGACTTGGAATTCGCCCGAGCTCAACTGGTAGAGCGCGATGCCTTCATTGCGGCGCAGCAGCACGTTCTGATTCGGGTAATCCGGCAGATCGTCCAGTTCGGTTTCGCGGACGCGCATCACGCGATAGCCCTGCCCTGCCCCGTCGAAGCGGTAGAAGTCCAGCGTGCACACGTTGTTGACTCCGCGCGCGTACATCGCGTAATAGTCGATGCCCTGACAATTCTCGCGGTTGTCGTTTTCGCAGTCGCACGGGTTGCATGCCAGCGGCGCGGCGCTGGTCGATTTTGCCGGCACGAGCGTGGCGAAGATGGCAAATGCCATCAGCAGTGCGGCGGTCAGCAGCAGCATTAGTTTTTGACGCATTGTCTTTCCCTCTGAGCAAGACTAAAATAGCAATCTACTTCTGTTATAGAACATGGGACGCAGTTCCGCCATAGTGAGCCGCATCAAAATCCATCGATTTTCCTACGCCGCGCCTGTGCTGTTCTTCGCGGCACTCACGTTTGTGATCTTAGCTGCCATCGTGCTGCATACGAATACGCACACGGCGGGCTATGACTTTTTCAATTACAACTGGAACTTCTGGTTCATCCGCCACGTTTTCAGCACGCCGGGTCTCAGCGTTTACGAGAACAACTTCGTGTTCGCCCCGGTCATGAGCAATTACGGCTACCATGCGCTGACCGCGTTCTGGTATCCGGTTTGGGCGCTGTTCGAACCGTTGATCGGCACGCTTGCCGCCGTCAACGTGATCCTCGCGCTCGGCTGTTTCCTCAACGGCTATTTGCTCTATCTGCTGCTGCGCAGCGAAGGCGTCCATCCGCTCCCCGCGCTGATCGGCGGCGCGGCGCTGCAAACGCTGCCCATCGCGCGCTACTTCTACTACAACACGCACCTGAATTTGATGGATTGGTTCTGGCTTCCGGGTCTGCTGCTGCTGTGGAAGCAGATCGTCGCGCAGGTCGAAGCGCGGCGCATCCCGGCGCTGCTGCTGTGGGCGGTGATTTTCGGCGTCGCGCTGTGGGGCTTGCTGCTCACGGACTTGCAATTCCCGATCTTCGCGGCGTTCGTCGTCGTCCCTTACGGCGCAGCGACGCTGGTGCGCCTGCTGCGTCAGCGGCACTGGGATCGCGCAGCATGGGTGATCGGCGCGGGCATCCTTGCGGTGATCGTCGGCGTGGCATTGATGTGGTTCGCGGGTCCGCTGCCTTACATCATTCGCTTTCAAGGCGAACTCACGCCCGGCAGCGTCGAAGATCGCCCCGGTATCCCCTTCCCGATGGGGTTTCTGTCGATGGCGGCAGAATGGTGGCAGTGGAGTCAGCCGTCAACCGGCGCTTTCGTCACCGTCGCGCTGATCCTCGCCTTGATCCTCAGCCTATCGCGCTGGCGGAAGGTCATGCCGCCGGATCGCTGGTTCTGGTTCTGGCTGATGCTGCCACCGTTTGTGCTGGCGATGGGTCCCACCACGACGATTGGCGATACAGCGATCCCGCTGCCGTATCGTCTCATGCACGAACTAACCAACGGCATGTTCCGAATGCCGTGGCGGCTTGCTCCCATCGGCGTGATTGCCGGTGCGGTCTTCGCCGGAAAAGTGATCACGCCGCTCGTCCCGCGCCTCAACCGCCCGGTGCGCGTCTTCGCCTTCGCGGTGACGTTCCTGCTCTTGGCGATCAGCATCCGCCTGTTCGAGTCCGCGCCGATCCAGCCCGTGCCGACACACTACGCCTTCTACGAGGCGATGGGGCGCGAACCCTACGATTACGTCGTGCTGGAAGTCCCGACGGGGGCAGGAACGGGCGAAGTGCTGCTCGGCAATGCCGACGCGATTCAGCTTCAGTATTACGGCATCATCCACCAGAAGCGCATGGTCAACGGCTTCGTCTCGCGCGCGCCTATCGACGATTTCTGGTACATCCACGCCGAAGATCCGATGCTGGCGTGGCTCGGTCAGCGGCGGCTGCTCGAACCGGCGGTGGTCGAGGCGCAGTTCCGAGAACGCATCGCCAGCTACCCCATCGGCTATGTTGTCATCCATACCGAGCGCATCGGCATCGAAACGCCCACCGTGCAGGAGATCGTCGGCTACTTCAACCAGCTTGACGACTTGCTCTGTCCCTACACTGTCGAAGGCGCTGCCATCGTCTATCGCACGACATGGCATCCCGACGGCTGCTCTGACCGCACGCCGCCGGAAATCGAAGCGGGCGTGTACCAGATCGACATCGGCACGCCGGATGATGCGCGTTATATCGGTTGGGGCTATCACTGGCGCGAAGACGTGAGCGGGATTAGCCTACGCTGGACAGGCGCATATCCCCAGACCGACACGTATCTCGATCTCCCGCCTGCCGACTACGAGTTCACGGCGGCGCTCCAAGCATTCTGGGAAGAGCGCACTGTCAGGCTGCGCGTCAATGGGGTGGATGTCGGCGACCCGGTCAACGTGAGCACCGCCGGGCTTGCTGACTACACATGGACAATCCCGGCGGACGCGCTCGGCGCGGGACACCATGTGCAAATCACGCTTGTGTACGACGCGGTCGTCGTTCCCGCCGAAGTCGGGCAAAGCGCCGACCAACGTCGTCTCGCCGTCGCCATTGATCGCCTGACATTCGCGCGGAGATAACGATGCAGGTACAAGCGCTGGTGAAGCGAAACAGCGTCCGCTGGTGGCTGCCGTTGTTGTTCTTCGCCGGCACAGCCTGCTTATCCCTCTACTGGCAGTTATTCCACGCGACCACTCACATCGGCGACACGCTGCCTACAGATTATTATCATTTCCACTGGAACTACTGGTGGATCGATCACGCACTCGCCAGCGGGCAGAACATCTACTTCACGAACTATGTGCTGACCCCCGCGACGACCAACCTCGCCTACCACACCCTCACGCCGTTCTGGTATCCCGTGTGGGCACTGCTTGAACGACTGTCGGCGCTGATAGTCGATCCCGTGCTCAACCCGTTCGCCCCGACGATGATCGCCATGAACGTGATATTCGTCCTCGCGTCAGCGCTCACGGGGTGGACGTTCTACCTGCTGCTGCATCGTTTCCGGGTCAACCAAGTATTCGCGCTAGCCGGTGGGGTCATGCTGCAAACCACCCCGGCAATGCTCCTCAGCGCGTGGCTGACGAATATCAACTACCTCAGCCTGTTCTGGATACCGCTGCTGCTCCTGCTCTGGGATCAACTAGCGCGCTCGGTGAATCAGCCCCGCCGCGCGCTGCGATGGGCGCTGATCTTCGGCGTCGCGCTCTACGGCATGATGATGACCGACTACCAGTTCGCACTGTTTCTGGCGTTCCTGATCGTGCCCTTCGGCGTGTGGACACTGTGGCGTTCTGGACTGCGGATGATCCCCTACGGCGGGATCGCGCTTGCCGTCTTCCTTGTGCTGTTCTGGGTGATCGGCGCACTGCCTTACATCCTCGCCTTTGACCGCTCGAGCCTGTCGCCTATGTCCATCGACGCCGCGCAGGGGATTCCCTTCCCGCTCGGTTATCTGACGCGGATCAGCCCCTACACCCGCGCGATTTCACTCGGCGCGCTGATCCTCCCCGGCGTGCTGCTGGCGCTCGTCACGAAAATGTTGACAAGGCGCAAACAAGCACCTGCTTCGCCGCCGCCGAACGTTGCCCACTGGCTGTGGTTCTGGCTGATTTTCCCGCCGCTCTTGCTGTCGCTTGGTGCGACGATCACGCTTGGCGGCAGCAGCGTACAAACGCCGTATGTGCCGTTTCACAACCTGTTCGGCGGCATGTTTCGCGTCCCGGCGCGTTTTGCACCGATCATCCTCATTCCAGCGCTGATCTTCATCGGGCAAACACTCAGCCGAATCCGCTTGCGGTATATTTGGGCAGTCCCGCTGATGCTGTTGATCTTTGCCGATGCAGCTCTGTTCGAGCCGATGCCGCTGCGTCCGCTGCCGCCAACGTACACCTTCTACAACGAGTTCGGACGCGAGCCCTATGACTATGCGATCCTCGATGTTCCGGTCGCAGGGGGATCGGGCGAGGCGTGGGTCGGCGACTTCCCGCCGATGGAAACGCAGCTTTACGGGATTATTCACGGCAAGCGAATGCTCAACGGGTCAATCGCCCGCGCGCCGCTCGACTCGTTCTGGAGCTGGCTGTACGACGATCCGCTGCTGGCGTGGTTGGGTCAGCGCCGCCAGCTCGAACCGGCGGTGATCGAGGCGGAACTGCGCGAACGCATCTTCAGCTATCCCATCGGCTACGTGATCATCCACCAGAATTACATGGATCGCCATGCGCCGACCATTCAGGAGATCGTCGGCTATTTCAACCAGCTAGACGATCTGCTGTGCTTCCATACCGTCGAAGGCGATGCGATTGTGTACCGCACAGCATGGCATCCCGGCGGTTGTCCCGACCGCCAGCCCACCGTTGACTCCGGGGCGCGCACTTACTGGATCGACCTCGGCAGTCCCGGCGACGAACGATATATTGGCTGGGGCTACCATCCTGCCGAGACCATCGCCGGAGTGACATGGCGCTGGACGGGCGAGTACCCGCAAACCGATACGTATTTCGACCTACCGCCGCGCGGATACAGCCTGTCCATCACGATGCAGGCATTTCATGAGCCGCGCCTAGTGACGCTGCTGCTCAACGACGTGCCGCTCGGCGACCCGGTCACGGTCGCGCCGGATACGCTCGGAACGTACCTCTGGGATGTTCCCGCCGAGGTGGTCGGCTCGGGGCAGCATCTCAAACTCACGCTGGTCTACGATGGCGTCACTATCCCTGCTGAAATCGGCATGGGGAGCGATCAACGCCGTCTCGCCGTCGCCATCGACCGGATCATGTTCGTCAACCGGGGATAGCCTATGCGCCGCTCTGCCGCAGCATTCGCGTTTTACCTAGTCCTGTCGTTGATCGTCCTCTATAACCCGCTGTTCCACATGGCGACCCATGTCCCCGGCGACGAAACGCAAGCCACCGACTACTATCATTACCACTGGAACTACTGGTGGATTCGCCACGCACTGGCGACTGGACACACGATCTACTTGACCGACTACGTCTTCGCGCCGTTCACCTCGAACCTCGCCTACCACGTGCCGACGCCGATCTTCTACCCGGTCTGGGCGCTGCTCGAACCCATCACCGGGACAGTCCCGGCGATGACGGCGGTGCTGGCGCTCGAATTCACGCTGACCGGGTGGACGTTCTACCTGCTGCTGCGGCGTGAACGGGTCAAGGCGTGGCTGACACTGTCCTTCGGGGCAATCTTGCAGTTCTCCCCGTTGATGATCAACAGCCTATACTGGACAAACATCAACACGATGGGCTTGTTCTGGATACCAACCCTCATCTTGCTCTGGGGCGAGGCAGCGCGGCATCGCTGGACATGGGCGCTGATCTTCGGCGTGGCACTGTACGGCGTGATCATGACCGATCCGCAGTGGTTGGTGCTGTCAGCGCCGATTGTGATCCCTTACGGCGTGCTGACACTGATCCGCTCGAAACAGCCAATCCGGTTGATCGGGCGCGGTGTGCTCGCGCTGGGCATCATGCTGATCCTGTGGTACTTCGCCGGGTCGCTGCCATACATGCTTATGTATGATCGCTCGACGCTCTCGCCCACCCCGCTGGAACGTGTGGTCGAGATTCCCTTCCCACAGGGGTACTTCTCACGCATCTACCAGATCGCCTCGCTCGGCGCGCTGCCGATCCCGCTCATCGTGCTGGCGCTGCTCATCACGTGGATTAACCGTAAGCGGCTGCGCGGCGGCTTCTGGCTGCTGCTCGTGCCGCTGCCGCTGATTCTCATCGGCGGGTGGTTTCCCTATCCGCTCCTGCACGCCTTCTTCAACGGGCTGTTCCGTTACCCGGAACGCTTCGCCCCGGCACTGATCGTCGCAGGGTTGATCTTCGCGGGCAAGACCTTCTCGCAGTATAAGATTCGCGCTTGGATGGGGATTGCGCTGCTGCTGCTCGTCGTCGGCGAAGCGCGCATCTTTTCGCCCCAGCCGATTCAACCGCTGCCACCGAGCTACCAGTTTCACGCGGACATGGGACGCGAACCGTACGAATACGTGATCGTCGATGTGCCAACCGGCGGTGGCAGCGGGGAAGGCATCGTTGGCAACCCGCGCTGGCTGATCACCCAGTTCTACGCGCTGACACACGGCAAGAAGGTCATCAACGGGCATTTCTCGCGCACGAATACGTGGTATTACATGAACATGGAGACGGCTGATCCCCTGCTGGCGTGGTTAGGTGGACGTCGTCCGCTTGATACGGCGCTCGTCGAAGCTGAACTACGCGACCGCATCTACAGCAATCCCATCGGCTATTTCGTCATACATACTGACCTGATCGAGCGCAACACCTCAACGCTGCAAGAGATTATCGGCTACTTCAACCAGCTTGACGAGCTGCTGTGTCCCTACACCGTCGAAGGCGATGCGATTGTGTACCGCACAGCATGGCATCCCGATGGCTGCCCGGATCGCACCCCGCCGGAACTCGAACCGGGCGTGTACGAGATCGACATCGGTGCGCCGGATGATGCGCGTTACATCGGTTGGGGCTACCACTGGGCGGAGTCCATCGCGGGTCTAACCCTCCGCTGGACAGGGGAGTATCCGCAAACCACCACCTACGTCGATCTTTCACCTGCATCGTATGAAGTCACGGTGAATATGCAAAGTTTCTGGGAAGATCGGCACATGACGCTGGAGGTAAACGGCACACCCATCGGCGATCCGGTCATCGTCGGCACAGGGGGATTAGCCGACTATTCGTGGCTTGTGCCAGCCGAAATCATCGGCGCTGGACGGCATGTCGCCTTCACGCTGCGCTCTGACGCAGTGGTCGTGCCAAGCGAAGTCGGGCAAAGCAGCGATCCGCGCCGCCTTGCCGTCGCGATTGATTATTTCCGCCTACGCCGGTTGTGATGCAAGCTGCGCCGCTCGCCGTGTCGAAATGCTCAACGCCAAGCCGGACGCAACGAGTCCAAGCACTGCTGCCGAGATGAAGATCAGATGGTAGTCGCCGAGCAAATCACGGAAAATGCCGCCCGCCTGCGCGGCGATCCCTGCGCCGATCATGTGAGAGCAGAAAATCCACCCGTAGATCGTGCCGAGCGACGCCCGCCCGAAGCGCCGCGCGGTCAGGTTGACCGTCGGCGGGACAGTCGCCACCCAATCCAGCCCGTAAATGAATGCGAACAGGTACAGATCGCGCGTTTCGACAATGAACGGCAGCGCCAGCAGTGAAATCGCGCGCAGCCCGTAGTAAATCGCCAGCAGCTTGCGGTTATCATAGCGATCCGTCGCCCAACCGGACGCCAGCGTGCCGAAGATGTTCATGAAGCCCATCAAGCTGAGCGCGGCGGCAGTTTCGACCTCGACAAAGCCATGCTCGACCGTGTGCGGCAGCAAATGCGTGCCGATCAACCCGTTGGTCGTGTAACCGCAGACGAAGAAGCTCAACGCCAGCAGCCAGAAATCACGCGTCTTGACCGCTTCGCGCAGTGAGATCGACGGCTCGACCACCGGAGCGCCGGTCTTCGTCACCAGTTCCCCGCCGACAGGCTGCAAGCCCACATCTGCCGGACGGTCACGCATGAACAGCAGTACCGGCAGGATCATCACCCCAACGCCGAACGCCAGCGCGCTGACCACCGCACGCCAGCCCGAATCCGATGCCAGCGCGATCATCCCCGGCAGCAGGATCAACTGCCCGACCGCCACCGACGCGCCGAGCAGCCCGACGACCAACCCGCGCCGCTTATTGAACCAGCGGTTAGCGACCGCCGCGCCGAGCACATTGGCAATGACGCCCGTGCCCACGCCGACGACCAAGCCCCACAGGAGATTGAACACCCAGATATTCTGCATCCACATGATTGGGACGAGTCCGAGCGCGATCAGCGCCAGCCCGCCGAGCATCACCCGCCGGGGACCGAAGCGATCCACCAGCGACCCGGCGATGGGTCCGCCGAAGCCATAAGCGAACAGACTGATCGCTACAGCGAAGGAGACCGTACTCCGATCCCACCCGAATTCGGCTTCCAGCGGCTTGATGATGACCGTCGGAATCGTGCGGACGCCCGCTGCGAAGAAAAGCGTCAGAAAGGTGACAGAGACGACCACCCATCCGTAGTGAATACGCCGAAATCGGTTGCTCATGGAGTTTCCTTGCGCGTTCTTTGACTTCCGTAATCTTACGGGGAGTTGACCGATCCACGCAACGGA
>JACSRG010000361.1 GCA_014879865.1 Anaerolinea sp. | reverse complement strand
CCCGGATGCGATTTCTCCCTCAGTCACACCCACTGGCGAGCCGACCGACTCGCTGGCTTACGCCGGGGCAACCGAAACTGACGTGGACGAGATGTTCGAAGAACAGCACGGCGATGCGCCGGAAGATGGACTGGTCGAGAACATCAGCGCCGGTGAAGAATCCGAACTCCCCGTCGGCGGTGACTGGACAGAAGGTCAGACGAATGTCGATTTCGGTCACGAACCAAACAGTGAAGAACCGCGTCAATCAACATAGGTAAGCCATGATCAGAGTGCTATTCGTGTGCCTCGGTAACATTTGCCGTTCCCCGATGGCGGAGGCAATCTTCCAAGATATGGTCAACAAAGCGGGACTTGGTGACCTGATAGAAGTCGACTCAGCAGGAATCGGCTCGTGGCATGTCGGTGAACCGGCACACGACGGCACACTGGAGATTCTCAAGAAGAATAAGATCAGCTACAACGGACGCGCTCGTCAAATCGAGCGCGTCGATCTGGACGACTTCGATTATGTGCTGGCGATGGATCGAGAAGTGTTGCAGTACATCCTGCGCAGCGGCACAGGCGCAACGGCGAATATCGCCCTGTTCTTGATGTATGCCAAGCAAGCAGGCTTGGTCACCGGCGATGAAGTCCCTGATCCGTTCTACGACAACACCTTCGACCGCGCCTACAGCTTGATTCAGCGCGGGTGCATGGCGCTTCTGCATCACATCCGCCACGCCGAAGGCGTCTAGAAGACAGGACTGAGGGACAAGGTTCGAGGACTGAGATTGATCTGTGCACCATTCGGACTCAGTCCTCAGTCCTTTCACCTCAGTCCTAGATTTTCACTCTCGTTCCTGAATCGGCTTCCACTCCAAGTCCATCGGACCGACATAATCCACGCTCGGACGGATCAGGCGATTGCTCGTCACCTGTTCGATGACGTGCGCCGTCCACCCTGCCATGCGGCTCATGGCGAACAGCGGCGTGAACATATCCACTTCGATGTCGAGCGTGTATAGAGCAATCGCGCTGAAGTAATCGACATTCGGGTACAGGTTGCGTTCGATGAAATACTGATCGGCGCGGGCGAGCTTCGCCAGATTATCGGCGATCTCGAACCACTTGGTATTGCCGGACGCCTTCGCCAACGCTTCCGAGCGTTCGCGCAGCACGGCAGCACGGGGATCAAGTGCCTTGTAGACACGATGCCCGATCCCCATGATGCGCTTTTTACCCGTCTTGACATTCTCGTTGAACCAAGGCTCGACGTTCGCCACTTCGCCAATCTCCATAAACTGGAGCATGGCTTCGGTGTTCGCGCCGCCATGCGCGGGACCTTTGAGCGTCCCCATCGCGCTGACAATCGCGCTGTGCATGTCCGACCCCGTGCTGACGGTCACACGCGCCGCAAAAGTGCTGGCGTTCATGCCATGTTCGGTCAGCAGCACCATGTAAGCGTTGATCGCATCGACGGCGCTTGAGCTGGGTTCCTCGCCGGTCATCATGTAGACGAAGTTCGCCGACAAGTTAAGGTCTGTGCGCGGTGCGATGGGTTCTAAACCCTTGCGAATGCGCATCCACGCGGCGCTGAGCGTCGTCACCTGCCCGGTCAAGCGAATCGCTTTGCGGCGCAGCGCGTCCAGATCATAGCGTTCGCTGTCGGTATCATAGAAGGCGAGCGCCGAGGTCGCCGTGCGCAAAACCGCCATCGCGTTGGCGTCTTCGGGGAACGTCTTCATCAAGGCGATCACTTCGTCCGGCACAACTGCGTCCGCCGCGATGGCAGCCCGCAGATTTTCCAGCTCCGTTGTGTTGGGCAGCTTACCTTCCCACAGCAGATAGACGACTTCTTCGTAGAGCGCATATGCGGCTAAATCTTCGATCTTATAGCCCGCATAGACCAACTTACCCTCTGTGCCGTTGACCAGACTCAGGCGGCTGTCACCAATAGAGACCCCGTCCAAGCCCTTTTTCGCCTGACTCATAACGTCGAACTCCTTGCAGTTGCAGTGATTTAGCTGAAAAGTATAACGATTCGTGAGGATTGGAACAAGCAATCTGAGGGAAACAAAAACGGACGCCTTGTCGGGCGTCCGTTAGCTGCTGCAGAGAGGTTTAGCGCTGGTCGATGGACGTGTAGTCGCGCACCGCTTCGCCGGTATAAATCTGGCGTGGGCGGTTGATGCGGGTCGCCGAATCGTTGTGCATTTCTTTCCACTGGGCGATCCAGCCCGGCAAACGACCGAGCGCGAACATCACCGTGAACATCTGCGTCGGGATGCCGAGCGCGCGGTAGATGATGCCGCTGTAGAAATCGACGTTCGGGTACAGCTTGCGCTCGACGAAGTATTCGTCGTGCAGCGCCGCTTCTTCCAGACCGCGCGCGATGTCGAGCAGCGGATCAGAGACGTTCAGCGCGTGCAGCACATCATCAGCCGCCTTCTTGAGAATCTTGGCGCGCGGATCGAAGTTCTTATACACGCGATGCCCGAAGCCCATCAAGCGGAAGTTGGAATTCTTATCCTTCGCCATGCCGACGTACTTCTGTACGTCGCCGCCATCGCGCTGAATGTCTTCCAGCATCATGATGACTTCTTGGTTCGCGCCGCCGTGCAGCGGACCCCACAGCGCATTGACGCCTGCCGCAACCGACGCGAAGACGTTCGCTTGGCTGCTGCCGACCATGCGGACGGTGGAAGTGCTGCAATTCTGCTCGTGATCGGCGTGCAGAATCAGCAGGAGATCGAGCGCCTTCGCCACCACCGGATTCACTTGGTAAGGCTGCGTCGGCGTGGCGAACATCATATGCAGAAAGTCTTCGGCGTAGTTCAGATCAGCGCGGGGATAGACATACGGCTGACCGACGGATTTCTTGTACGTGAAGGCGGCGAGCGTCTTGAACTTCGCCAGCAAGCGCATGATATTCGAGTCGATGATTTCCGGGTCGAGCAGATCGGGGTGATACGCCGAGAGCGAAATCACCATTGCCGACATGATCGCCATCGGGTGCGCACTCGGCGGATACCCTTCAAACAGCTTCTTCATGTCTTCATGCACGAGCGTGTGCTTGTTCAGCCGCTGGTTGAACTTGTCCAGTTCATCAGCATTCGGCAGTCGCCCGTTGATGAGCAGGTAGCAGACCTCGGTAAACGTAGACTGCGTCGCAAGCTGTTCAATGGGATAGCCGCGATAGCGCAGGATACCTGCGTCACCGTCGATGTAGGTGATCGTACTGGTGCACGAACCCGTGTTGCCGTAGCCGGGGTCATAAGCGATTGCCCCGGTTTGAGCGCGCAGTTTGGTGAAATCGATGGCGACTTCGTTTTCTGAGCCTTCAAAGACGGGGTACTCGTATTCCTTGCCATTTAAGACTAACTTGGCGGTACTCATTGCCGACTTCATCCTAAACTCTGTGTAATGTCCTCTGTTGAAGAGGTCAAGCCTAACCAAGATTCGCAATTCCGCAAGGCACAAATATCACCGATTTCAGAGAGATTTGCCACTTGCGTTCATGATCTACACATCCGGGAAATATAGATTAAATCTTGGCAACCCCCTTGCAATCTTTTTTGGTCTATGATAGGCTCTTCGGCATGAGCAATTTATGTGGACACGTCACCTCCCCTCAACCAGCGCACATCGGCTTGATGTGCTGCATGATGATGTGTTGTATGGAGAACAGGGACAACCCCGGACGTGTCGTGCTGCGTGGCAACTGAGTCACGCTAACTTACGCTGAAATGCGAGAGCCGACCCTCCGGGGTCGGCTCTTTTTATTTCTGGCATGGGAGGAGGGGTTTGATACAGCAAACCCCCTACAGGGCGCAAAAGGATACAAGGGAAAATGCACATCATCTTAGACCGAGCGCTCCAGCGGCGCATCTTCGCACATCTGCAAGCGACCTATCCCAACGAGGGCGGCGGTTTCCTGCTTGGCACGCAAACCGGCGACGTCGTGCGCATCACCGAGACGATCTCTATCGACAACGTGTTCGAGGCGGCGGAGCAGTATCACCGTTACGCCATGACTCCGCTCGATTGGGCGCGTTTGGAAGACGAAGCCGACGCGCGCGGGCTGACACTGGTCGGCTACTACCACAGCCACCCCGATTCTCCCGCGATCCCTTCGGTCTATGACCGTGACCACGCCCTTCCCCATTTTTCTTACCTGATTACGCAAGTCCAAAATCGTGAAGCCGTCGATATGCGGGCATGGCGCTTACGCCCGGATCGTTCAGCGTTTGATCCTGACAGTTTGATTATTTCAGCAGTAGAGGAGAGCAGCACCATGACGCAACCGCTCGTCACGACGCAATGGGTCGCCGACAACCGTGACTCCGTCCGCTTGATCGAAGTTGACGTAGATACCACCCAGTACGAACAGGGGCACATCCCCGGCGCGGTCGCCTTCAACTGGCAAACCCAGTTACAAAACCAGACGCTCCGCGACATCGCCTCGCCGGAAGAATTCGCCGCGCTGCTCAGTCAGGCGTCGGTGACGCCGGACACCCATGTCGTGCTCTACGGTGACAATAACAACTGGTTCGCCGCTTATGCCTTCTGGCTGTTCCAGTATTACGGTCACACCAGCGTCAGCCTGCTCGACGGTGGGCGCAAGAAGTGGCTCGCCGAAGGGCGCGAAGTCACCACCGAAATCCCCAGCTATCCCCCCACCGATTACCAAGTCACCACCATCAACCACCATCTGCGCGCCGACCGCGATTACATCAAGCAGCGGCTCGAAAAGCCCGGTTTCGGCTTGGTCGATGTGCGCTCGAACGACGAATACACCGGCAAGATCATCGCCCCGCCCGGCATGACCGAAACCGCGCAGCGCCCCGGTCACATCCCCGGCGCGGCGAATATCCCATGGGCGCAAGCCGTCGCCGAAGATGGCTCGTTCAAGTCGAAAGAAGAGCTGGTCAAGCTGTACGGCGGCAAGGGCATCAGCGCCGATACGCCGGAAGTCGTCGCCTACTGCCGCATCGGCGAACGCTCGTCGCATACGTGGTTCGCGCTCAAGTACATCCTCGGCTTCGAGAACGTCCGCAATTACGACGGCTCGTGGACGGAATGGGGCAACCTGATCGGCGCGCCGATCCGCAAGGGCGAACAGCCGTAAAACCAGTAGGGGCATGATCTATCATGCCCTTACTACAAGAAACGCATCTCACAAGCAGTCTTGATCTGAGCATAATTGGGGAGACCTACAGAACTTATGGCAAGCACAAACGGACACCAACAGGCATTTGAGACCCTTGCGCTCCACGCAGGCTACAGCCCCGACCCGACGACGGGTTCGCGCGCCGTCCCGCTCTACCAGACCACCTCGTACCAGTTCAAGAACACTGACCACGCGGCGAACCTGTTCGCGCTGGCGGAAGCGGGCAACATCTACACGCGCATCATGAACCCGACGAACGCGGTGTTCGAGGAACGTATCGCCGCGCTCGAAGGCGGGATCGGCGCGCTGGTCACGGCGTCCGGTCAGTTTGCCGAAACGCTCACCGTGCTGACGCTGGCGAACGCGGGTGACGAGATCATCAGCACGTCGGCGCTCTACGGCGGCACGTACACCCTGTTCTCGCAAAGCCTCCGCCGCCTGAACATCAACACGCACTTTGTCCAAAACGCCGACGTGGACGGGATCGCCGCCAAGATCAACGACAAGACGCGCCTGATCTACTTGGAGACCATCGGCAATCCGAAGCTCGAAATCCCCGACTTCGAGGCGATTGTCGCGCTGGCGAAGGCGCACGGTCTGCCCGTCGTGGTCGATAACACCTTTGGCACGCCGTACTTGTTCCAACCGTTCAAGTGGGGTATCAATATCAGCCTGCACTCGACCACCAAATGGATCGGCGGACACGGTTTGAGCATCGGCGGCGTGATCATCGACGGCGGCAATTTCGATTGGAAAGCCAGCGGGCGGCACAACGGCATCGTCGAACCGGAACCGGCGTATCACGGCGCGATTCTCGCCGACGTAGCGGGCGCGGCGGCATTCATCGCCCGCGCGCGCGTCGTCGGTCTGCGCGATTTCGGCGGGTCGCAGTCGCCGTTCAACAGCTTCCTGAATATCATCGGGCTGGAAACGCTGTCGCTGCGCGTGCAGCGCCATGTCAGCAACGCGCTGGCGGTCGCGCAGTATCTCAAGCAGCACCCGGCGGTCGCGTGGGTCAACTACCCCGGCTTGCCGGATCACCCCAGCTATGCGCGCGCGCAGAAGTATCTGCCGAAGGGCGCAGGCGCGGTGATCGGCTTCGGGATCAAGGGCGGCAAGCAGGCGGGGCGCACGTTCATCGACAACCTGAAGATTTTCTCGCACCTCGCCAACGTCGGCGATGCGCGGTCGCTGGCGATTCACCCCGCCACCACCACGCACAGCCAGTTGAGCGCCGAAGAACAAGACCTGACCGGCGTCACCGACGACTATGTGCGTCTGGCGGTCGGGATCGAAGACATCAACGATATTCTGTGGGACTTGGATCAAGCGCTGACGGTATCGCAGGGCGTGACCGTCCACGCGACGACGTAGAAGAGCAGTTGAAAGTTAAAAGATGAAAGTTGAAAGTGCTGGCGGTTGCGCACAGGACTTTCAACTTTCTACTTTCAACTTGGGTCTTACTTCAGTCCTCAAGAGAGGGGCTATGCGAGCATACGATCCGCAGTCGGTCGGCATCGTCGAAAAACATTACGCTCACTTCGATCACCCGCTGGCACTCCGCAGCGGGAAGACGCTCGAACGCTTCACGCTTGCCTACGAAACGTATGGCACGCTCAACGCGGATCGCTCGAATGCCATTTTGATCTTCCATGCCCTCTCCGGCGATTCGCACGTCGCCGGGTACTACACGGGCGATCCCGACGAGAAACCGGGGTGGTGGGATGACGCCGTCGGCGCGGGTAAAATGTTCGACACACGGCGGTATTTTGTCATCTGCGCGAACGTGATCGGCGGGTGTCAGGGCAGCACGGGACCCTCGTCGCTCGCGCCGGATGGCAAGCCCTACGCGCTCCGCTTTCCGGTGATCACCGTCGCCGATATGGTTGCGGCGCAGCGGCACTTGATCGACCGGCTCGGCATTGACCGCCTGTTCGCGGTCGCCGGGGGCAGCATGGGCGCGATGCAGGCGCTCCAGTGGGTGGTGGATTATCCCGGTCGGGCGGCGAACTGCCTGTTCCTCGCCGCGACGCCGCGCTCTTCGACGCAGAACATCGCCTTCAACGAGATCGGGCGGCAGGCGATTTACGCCGATCCGCGCTGGAATCAAGGCGACTATTACGGCGGTGAGCCGCCGGATGGCGGGCTGGCGGTGGCGCGCATGGTCGGGCATATCACCTATATGAGCGAACACTCGTTGGATAACAAGTTCGGTCGGCGGCTGCAAGGGCATGACGCCCTGCCCTACACGCTGCTAGAGCCGGAATTCGCGGTCGAGAACTATTTGCATCATCAGGGCGAGAAGTTCGTGCAGCGCTTCGACGCGAACAGCTACCTGTACATCACGAAGGCGCTCGACTACTTCGACATTCAGGAAAGCTATTCGACGATGGCGGAGTCGCTGGCACGTACCAGCACCGATACGGATTTCCTCGTGGTCAGCTTTTCGAGCGATTGGCTGTACACGGCGGCGCAGGCGCAGGAGTTGGTCAGCGCGCTGGAACACACCGGGCGGAATGTGAGTTATCACGCGGTGCAGGCGGATTTCGGTCACGACTCGTTTTTGGTCGAAGTCGAAACCATGACACACATCGTCGGCGGCTATCTGGATGCGCAGTGGGCGCTGACGCAAGAATCATTAGCAGCAGATTGACTAGTAAGACGAGAGTTAAAAGGTGAAAGTTAAAAGTAAAGGCGGATCATCGGGTGCTGTTCTTCACTTTTAACTTTTGACTTTCAACTTTCACCTGAGATACGGGAGAGACAACATGGCAACCATCAAAATTCCGACACCTTTACGCGTCTATACCGGCAGCAATGCGCAGGTCGATGTGACGGGCGAAACCGTCGGCGCGGCGCTCAACGACTTGACGACGCAGTTCCCCGAACTGCGCCAACATCTGTTCAACGGTGATCAACTGCGCAGTTTCGTCAACGTGTTCATCGGCGAAGATGACATCCGCTTCCTGAATGGGCTGGATACCGACATAGAAGGTGACACTCTACTGCGTATCATTCCGAGTATCGCGGGAGGCTGAACCCCATGCGCCAAGTCGATCAAACCGGACTCAAGGTCGGGCAAGCATTGACCATCCTTCTGCTGCTGGCAGCCTTCGTGCTCGGCAGCCCGCTGCTCGTCGCGTTCGTCGGCGTCGCGCAGTTCTTAGGCGCGCTGAACGCCCCGTACGCCCCCTACCGCCTGTTTTACACCGGAGTGGCGCGGCGCTTCGTTCAGCCGAATGTCATCCCCGATAACCCGGAGCCGCACCGCTTCGCCATGCTCGTCGGCGCGATCTTCAACGCGGTGGCGACGCTGGC
>JACSRG010000187.1 GCA_014879865.1 Anaerolinea sp. | reverse complement strand
CAGCAACTCCGTGTGCTTGAGCGCAAAGTCAAGAAGAAGCCACGTCTCTTGCGTCCTGAGAAGCTGATGCTCGTTGCCTCAACGACCCGTGTGCAGCGACAAACGCAGCGGTGGCAGCCGGAAGTGACCGATCTGCCCTCCGGCGGGTGAAACTAAGGATGAAGCTCACTTCGCATTGATGATTTGTTGATAATCGGAATAGCAGGGCACTGCTATACTGAGGTTATTCGTCAAAGTGATGCAGGGCTTTTTGTTTCAATAATCTCAAATTTTGTCGAAAGGGTTATCATGCTTCCCTTGCTTTGCGTCCCCCGCACATTTCGGCTCTTGTCCTTTCTCTCTTTTGTGTTGATATTCAGCGTCAGCATCGCGTTCCCCGCTGCCCAACCAGCTCAGGCAGATGCTTGTGATCCCTATGCTATCGTCACTCGCATTACCTACGGTACAGGCGAAGTCGTCGGCACCGATCCCAACACATCGAATTACTACTGGTCTGAACCGGACATCTCAGCCGATGGACGCTACGTCGTCTTTGCATCTTACCGTACCGATTTGGTGGCGAACGACACAAACAACACGCGCGACATCTTCCGCTATGATCGTCTCACGTGCGTCCTTGACCGCGTCTCGCTGGGAAACAACAGCGTTGAGCTCAATCGAGACGCCGGAGACGGATATATCTCCGATGATGGACGTTATGTCACCTTTGCGACGAATGCCAGCAACCTCGACCCCATTCATACCAACTATTCGCTGCAAGTTTACGTGCGCGACTTGCAGACCGGGCAAACCATGCTGCTAAAAACGTCCGGCGGAGCGCTGCCGAATGGCGACGGTTGGCCCGCCGACATTTCCGCCGACGGCAGCCGAATTTTACTCAACTCCACCGCCCGCAATCTCGCCCCGTTCGACACCAATCCGAGTCAAGATGTGTTTGTCTACGACCGCACAGCTAATACCTACACCATGCTCACACTCAATCTGGCGGGCAATGGTTCTGTTTGGGGCGCGGGCGGTGCGTTTGCGCGCGATGTCGATCGCGTTACCTTCGGAACGGATGGTATCGTCGTCCCGAATGACTTGAACGGGTTTTACGACACATTCATCCGCGACCTGACGACGGCTCAGACGCTTCCGGTGACCAACCCGGTGCTCGCCAACCAGTCGAACGGTCACAGCTCGGTGTATTCGGATATTTCGGCAGATGGTCGCTATGTTGCTTTTATGTCCACTGCCAGCAATCTCGTCAGCGATGACACGAACGGCACCACCGACGTGTTCGTCCGCGATATGACTTTAAGCGCCTTCGAACGGGTGTCAGTGGGTCCCGGCGGCATCCAGTCGAACGGGCTGAACGGTTTCGGCTCAATCCCAAGCCTGTCCCTATCGCATGATGGTCGCTTTGTCAGCTTCAATTCTGATGCGACCAATCTGGTCACGGGCGATACCAACGGTTGGCAAGACGTTTTCGTGCGCGACCGCCAGACAGCAACTACCTACCGCGTTAATCTCGCTGCCGATGGTACGCCAGCCAACTTCCGCTCGCACAACAGCGAACTATCAGAAAACGGACGCTTCGTTGTGTTCGCGTCTGACGCCAATAACCTCGTCCCCGGCGACGACAACAATCTGCGCGACTGGTTCTTGGTCGACTGGCAGCGTTTGCACGGCTTGATCCCGCCGACGCCCACGCCGACGTTGATCGCGCCCATTGGTACCAGCAGCGAGACGCAGCCCACCTTTAGCTGGAATCAGGTGGAGGGGGCGGCATGGTACTATCTGTGGATCACCGGTGACAATGGGCACGTTCTGGATCAGTGGTACGACGGTTGGTATCTGTGCTCGAACGGCGTCTGTTCGGTCACACCTCCGCTGACGCTCTCCTCCGCAGGGTATACGTGGTGGGTGAGGGCGTGGAGTGAGTCCAGCGGCTACAGCGTGTGGAGCGCTCCTGCCAACTTCGTCGTCCCGGGTGCTCCGCCTGTCGCGCCGACACTGGTCGCACCTCTGAATGTTCCCGCCAATCCCCAGCCCACCTTTAGCTGGAATCAGGTGCAAGGCGTCACGTGGTACTACCTGTGGGTGAATGGACCCGATGGCTACGTGATGGATCAATGGTACGACGGCTGGAATCTGTGCACGGCAGGCGTGTGTTCGGTGACACCGGCGCTCAATCTCCCGTCGGGTTGGTATACGTGGTGGGTCCAAGGCTGGAGTCCCAGCGGCGGCTATGGCGCGTGGAGCGATGCAGGGTTGTTCACCGTCGCACCCGCGACACCGCTCATCATTGCGCCCACCGGGACGATTACCACGCCACAACCGGCGTTTAGTTGGTATGTCGCGCCGGGTGCTGATTGGTACTACCTGTGGATTGCCGGGGATAGCGGACACGTCCTCGATCAGTGGTATGACGCGACAGCCTACTGCGCCGGGAATACCTGTTCGATCACGCCGCCGCTCAACTTGCCCGCTGGCGATTATCAGTGGTGGGTGCTGGCATTTGACAACGCAGGCAGCTATGGTACTTGGAGCAGCGGCACCCCATTCACTATCGCCATGCCGCTGCCTGAAGCCCCTGCGCCGGATGTCGTGCTTCCGCCGGTCGAACCTGCGCCGGAACTACCTCAGTTCACACCGGAAATCAGTGAGTCGCCGTCTGGCGGGTAAAATCAGCGCAGACGGATAATCTCTGGGGACGAGGCACTGCCTCGTCCCTTTTTTTGCCAGTATGCTTTGTACTAAGGAATCAGGTTGATCTGAACCTGTGACCGCGAACGGGCTCTACGCACTTGTATGGTGCGAAAACCCTGTAGTAGCAACAACCCCTATCTTGAAGCGGTATAATCCGACAATCACCCGCACGGAAAAGCTGCTGCTGTTGACCTTGGTGGAGCAGCTCCGACCGATCGTCGAGCTGCCGAAAGCCCAACTGGAGCAATTGATTCTGGTCTCTAAGCCCGATACGCTGCTCCGGTGGCACCGTGAGCTTGTCGAACATCAATGGACGCGTGTCGGGCGACCACCCATCGAACCGCAGGTTGTCCAGTGGGTGCTCCAACTCGCCCGTGAGAATCGTCGGGGTGACGACCGCATCACCGGAGAACTAAAGAAGCTCGGTTATCGGATTAGCACTACAAGGATACTGTGTTAGCGCGCGATTTCTGCACCGTCGAGACCATTCGCTTGCAAACCGTCTATGTCGTCTTTTTCATCGAAGTCGGAACCCGCCGGGTTCATCTGGTCGGCATTACGGCGCATCCGACGTAGGCATGGGTAGCTCAGCAAGCGCGCAAGATCGTTTGGAACCTGCAAACGCAGCAGCAGACGTTTACCTATGTGATACGTGATAACGACGGCATTGAAACAGTCCACACGCTCATTCGTGCGCCGCCTAAGTGATTGGGAACTGAGCGGGGATAGCTTGTATCTCCGCTCAGTCAACGCTGTAGATAGATTAGGGTGGTATTAGCATGCAGATGCGGCTCGCGCGTCCGCTGCTGCCGATTGAGGAGGCGACGGTGCAGGCGAAGCAACCTGAGGGACCAGTCGTCTGGTACAGCGCATAGTTGAAGTCGAGCGGGTTCATCGAAGGAGTCACACTGTCGCCATAACTGCCGACGGTATTGCCATCGTTCGGCGGATTGGGGGTATTCGTTCCGCTAAACGGTCCCGCCGCCGATCCCCACCAGTTATTCGTCGCGTTGACGCCGGTACCGCCCGTGTACACGACCGCCGTATCGCTGTTGAGGACGATACATGTCCCGGTGACGCTGCGCGCGCCGCTGGCGGCGAAACGGATCGCACCGCTCGTGTTCTGCTGGATGATACTATCCGTGATAGTGAGATCTCCCGCCACCTGATAGATGCCGCCGCCTGCCGTATTCGCGCTCACTGATGCGCCCGTCTGCACAGTCACGCTCGTGCCCGCCGCGTAGATGCCGCCGCCGAGCACCGCGCTGTTGCCGTCGATCTGCGTACCTGCGCCCTGCACGATCAGCGTCCCCGTCCCATCCACGCAGATGCCGCCGCCGTTGTCGGTGGTCGTGTTGCCATTGATGTGACTGCCTGCGGCTACAGTGACTGTCCCCGCGCTGACGTGCAAACCGCCGCCGCACATCGTTGTGTTGTTCCCGGTGATGTAGACGGGGTTGCTGCCGATTGTGACCGTGCCGCCGCTGACATCGACGCCGCCGCTGATCGTCAAGCCCGTGAACAGCACCGTCCCGCTCGTGATCGTGAAGGCGCGGAATCCGCTCGCAATGACGGTAATCACGTTCGCGCCGTCAACGGTGACGTTCCCGACGATGACAATCGAATTGGACAGCGAAATGGGGGTAGACACACCGCTGAAAGTGACCGCGCCGCCAAATGTGTTGGCGTTGGTGATCGCTTGTCGCAGCGATCCATCGCCATCGTCGTTGACGTTCGTCACGACGAGGTCATTCTGCGGGATAGTTGCGGTCGCGCTGGTCGAAGCGCCGAGATCATAGCTCACGCCGTCCACCAGCGTGATGGTCAGCGTATTGTCCGCTTCGGCGTCCACGTCATTGGTCGCCGCGAAATTGACATTTACGGAGGCTTCCCCCGCCGGGATCGTCACGGTGATGTTCCCCGTCTGACCGCTGATCGAGCCGCCGGACAAGGTGTAATCCGCTGCCACAGTCCCTGACTCTTGAGCGATACTCACGCTGACGAGGAGATCTGTCAGTCCGGCATCTCCGCGATCGATGGTGAAATCAGCATTCGTGTCCTCGCTCACCCTGAGCGCGGAGGGCAGAATGCTCACCTGCGCGGGCAGCATGCTATACGGCGACTCGTATGCGCCCATATCGACGCTCGCGCCCCGAATGCGCGGATTCCCTTCTAGATCGGTGTTGATGCCAACTGGAATCAGGCTGCTGTCGCCCGCATCAATGGCAATACTGGACATCGAGAGCGTCAAATCGGGGTTGAGCGCGGGATTACCCGTCAGATTGCCGTTCACGCCGCTGAGTACGCCGCACGATCCGTCTCCGATCAGGCTGTGCTGCGCGTTGATCGTGCCGCTATTGTAGCAGTCACCACCAGCAGTGCTGTTCGCGATGATGCTATTGCTCAAGTTCAGCGTGCCGAAGTTGTAGATGCCGCCACCACCACCTAAGGCACGGTTGTCGCTGATGGTGCTGTTGTACAATACTCCACCGCCCGCGAGACCGCCGCCGTAGAACGCGCGATTGCCACTGATGATGCTGTTGGTCACCACCAGCGTGCCGGTGAGGGTAGCGTTATAGATGCCGCCGCCCTCCATCGCCTCATTGTTGGTGACATGGCTGTTGATCAGGAACAGCGTGCCGTCGACTCCGCCGTTCCAGATGCCGCCGCCTCGGTCGGTTGACCGGTTCGCTGTGACAACGCAGTTCGTCATGCGCAGAGAACCCTCGTTGTAGATGCCGCCACCATAGCCATAGCCATGCGTGATGGCGATGCCACTAAGATTGACCGTCGCGATAGAGTTGACGAAGAATACACGGCGTGCGTCATTCCCGCTGATGATGGTGTTCGCCGCGCCATTCCCGCTAATCGTCAGTGTGCCGTAGTGCGCGAGATTCGGCAGCGCGCTCATCAGCGTGATTGTGCCGTTGGCGCTCGCCGTGAACGTGATTGTGTCGTCGGTGGGGAAGGCGTTGGCGTTGGTAATCGCCTGCCGCAGCGAACCGTCGCCGCTGTCGCTGCTGTTCGTCACCACCAGATCGTTTTGCGGAATGGTCGCCGTGCTGCTGGTCGCCACGCCGAGGTTATAGTCTGTTCCGTCCACCAGAGCGAGGGTCAGCGTATTGACTGCTTCCGCGTCCACATCATCCACCGCCTCAAAATGCACGTTCACCGATGCTTGCCCCGCGGGGATCGTCACGGTGACGCTGTCTGTCTGCCCGCTGATCGATGCGCCGGAGAGCGTGTAGTCGGCGTCCACCATGCCTGCGCCCCGTACAATGCTCAGATCGACCGTGAGCGCGCTCGTCGTGCCGCCCGTCCGCGCGATTGTGAAGTCAGCGTTTGCGCCTTCCTCCAATGTCGCGCCCGGGGGATTGATCGTCACCCAAGGAGCTAACGGCGGAACGGACGACTCATACGCGCCCATGTCGACGATGTCATGCTGGATGCGCGGATTCCCCGCTCGATCGATAGTAAGCGGGTTACCTCCCGCGTCGACCGCCAGCGTGTTCGCTCCTTGGTTCACTGCCCGGCTGCCGGGTGCCAGCGTCAGATCGGCGTTGAGCGCGGGATCGCCCGTCAGGTTGTTGCTGTTCGTCCCGTTGACGCAGCCCAATCCATCTTCGATCAGGCTGTAGCGTGCTGTGATCGTGCCGCTGCCTCGAGAGCATTCACCGCCGCTGGCACTGTGCGCGAGGATGCTGTTGTTCAGGTTTAGTATGCTTTGGCTGTAAACGCCGCCGCCAATGACAGCCGAGTTGCCGTAGAGCGTGCTGTTGGTCACCGTCAGCGTACCGGAATTGAGGATACCGCCGCCCGTTTCGTCTGCTTGATTGCCGCTGAAGGTGCTGTTGGTGATGGTCATCGTACCCCAGTTGAGGATGCCGCCACCATACCGGTCTGCCGAATTGCCGCTGAAGGTGGAGTTGGTGACAGTCATCGTACCCCAGCCGTCGATAGCACCGCCCATATCTGCCGAATTGCCGTTGAAGACGGCATTGGTGACAGTCAGTATGCCGCTGCTGGCATTGACGATGCCGCCACCCACGTTTGCCGAATTGCCGTTGAGGGTGATGTTGTTCACGGTCAGCGTACCGAAGTTGAGGATACCGCCGCCGGAGTACGGTGTATAGCCGTTGGCAAGGGTCAACATCTGAATGGTGGCAGTCACACCAGCATTCACAGTGAACCCCGGTACCGTGTGATTCCCGCTGATGATGGTGTTCGCCGTCCCGTTTCCAGTGATCGTCAGCGCCCCATTGTTCGCCAGATCAGGCAGCGCGCTCAACAGCCCGATCGTGCCGTTCGCGCTCGCCGTGAAGGTGATCGTGTCGTCAGCGGGGAAGGCGTTGGCGTTGGTGATCGCCTGCCGCAGCGACCCGTCGCCGCTGTCATCCGTGTTCGTCACGACTGTATCATTGGCGGGAATGGTCGCTGTGCTGCGGGTCGTCGCGCCTAACCCGTAAAGCACGCTGCTCCTGATGTCGATGGTCAACGTGTTGTCCATCTCCGCGTCCACATCGTCGATCGCCGCGAAATGAACGTTCACCGATGCTCGTCCAGCCGGGATCGTTATGCTGACATTTCCCGTCTGCCCGTTGATCGCCCCACCGGACAACATGTAATCCGCCACGACCGCGCCTGCGCCCGGCGTGATGCTCAGATCGACAGAGAGTTCGCTCGTCGTGTCGCCTGTGCGCTGGATGGTGAAGTCGTCGTGTTCGCCTTCGTTCACGGTGAATGCCACCGGGCTGATCGTGATGACCCACGGTGTGCCATACAGCGACTCAAACGCGCCCATATCGACTGTCGTGCCGATAATACGCGGTCCCCCTGCCAGATCGGTAGTAATGCCGACCGGGATCAAGGCATTTTCGCCCGCGTTGAGGGCGCTGCTCGCAGCGGAGAGCGTCAAATCCGGGTTGAGCGCGGGATCGCCTGTCAGGTTGCCGTTTACGCCATCAACGACGCCGCACGATCCGTCTTCGATTAGGCTGTGCTGCACGTCGACGATGCCGGTACTATTGGAGCAGTCTCCGCCATCCGTGCTGTGAGCGACGATGCTGTTGTTCAGGTTCGACGCATCGCGGTTTTCAATGCCGCCGCCTGTCCTCGCCCCGTTGCCGCTGATCGTGCTGTTGGTGACCGTCAGCGCGCCTTCGTTGAAGATAGCGCCGCCTGTCTCCGACGTATTGCCGGTGAAGATGGTGTTGATGACGGTCAGCGTGTTGTCGTTGTCGATGCCGCCGCCGTAAACATCTGCCTCATTGTCGGTGAAGGTGGTATTGGTCACCGTTAACTTACCGCTGTTGTCGATGCCGCCGCCGCTGGTAGACGCCGAATTGCCGTCAAGGGTGGTGTTGCTAACCGTCAGCACGCCTTCGTTATTTATCCCACCGCCATCGACTGCCTGTCCATTTGTGATCGACACACCGCTGATCGCTGCTGTCGTCTCAGAATCGACGTGGAACACGCGCACTGACCTACCGCCGCTGATGACGGTGTTTGCCGCGCCATTCCCGTTGATCGTCACAGCCCCGTTGTTCGCCAGATCAGGCAGCGCGCTCAACAGCGCGATTGTGCCGTTCGCGCTTGCCGTGAAGGTGATTTCGTCGTCCGTGTGGAAGGCGTTGGCATTGGTGATCGCCTGTCGCAGCGAGCCGTCGCCGCTGTCATTGGGGTTTGTCACGCCGAAATCGTTCTGCGGGATGGTCGCCGTGACGCTGGTCGCTGCGCCGAGGTCGTACTCCGCAGTGTCGATCAGCGCGATGGTCAGCGC
>JACSRG010000534.1 GCA_014879865.1 Anaerolinea sp. | reverse complement strand
TTCGTAGGGACGCCCAAAGGGGCGTCCGTGATGTACGAAAGATCGGACTATGAAGTGAGCTAGAGGGAGTAAGGCTATGAGTCACCCCACGATCTTAGCATTATCGACCGGAGTCCCCGCTGCCCGCTACGCCCAGATGGACATCGCCGAGTATTTCATCGCCTTGCAGCGCAAGGAATCGCGGCGTACCCGCGCCATGCGCTTGATCTTCGAGCGGTCGGGCGTCGGCTTTCGCCATTTCGTTACCGACGAGTTGTTTTTCAAAGATGAGCGCTCCACCCGCGAACGCAATGATTTGTACATGGAAGCGGCTGTTCCGCTCGGCGAGGAGACGATCCGGCGCGGGTTGGACGCGGCAGGGATCGCGCCGCAAGCTATCGACGACCTGATCGTCGTGTCCTGTACAGGTTTTGCCATACCGGGGCTTGATCTACACTTGGCGGCGCGCTTAGGGATGCGCCCCGATCTTCAGCGCTCGTGTGTGCTCGGCATGGGCTGTTATGGCGCGTTCCCCGGATTGCTGCGCGCCCGCCAGTCGGTGAGAAGTCAGCCGGGGCGCTTGGCGCTGGTCTTGGCGCTGGAATTGTGTTCGGTACACATGCAGTTCGACGATTCGACGGAGAACGTCGTATCCTCGGCGTTGTTCTCGGATGGGGCAGGCATGGTCGTTGTCGGCGAGCATGAGGCGGACTCGCCGTACCCGCGTCTGATCGAGTCGGCGACATTCTGCGCCTATAACACGTTTGAACACATGTCATTCAGTATTGCGGATACCGGCTTTCGCATGTATCTTTCAAGTTATGTACCGGAACTCCTCGGCGCGCAGATCGCCCCTTTCATCGACGGGCTGCTGGCGAAAGCTGGCTTGACCCGTGCCGACGTGACCCACTGGGGCATACATCCCGGCGGTACGACCATCATCGAGCATGTTCAAAGCAGTTTGTGCCTGACGGACAAACAGGTCGAGGTCTCGTACCATACGCTGCATGAGTATGGTAACATGTCGTCGGCAACGATCCTGTTCGTACTGGATTACATTCAGCGCTGCAATAAACCGCAGTCGGGGGATTATGGCGTCCTCATGGCGTTCGGTCCCGGCTTGACGATGGAGGGACTGCTCGTGCGTTGGTAGAGCTCGTTACGTTGATCACAACTCTATCTTAACGCATCTCTCCGCTACAATAGATATACACCGCGAACACAGTGCGGAGGTATTCATGCAAGGAACATCGGATCGCACAAGCCCCAGCGAAGGTTACCCGTTCGCCGCTCGGTGGCTTGTCATCCTGTTTATCGCCATCGTGATCGTCGTCCTCGGGGGCGAAGACGCGCCGCTGTCTGCCTATTCGACGCCGCTCCTGTTGACCATCTGCGCCAACCTGATTCTATGGGCGGTCTTGCGGTCACGCTTGGGCGATAATCCCGCGCCCGCCGTCGTGGTGCTGGACGTCCTCACGGTCGCGCTGTTCGCCTTTGGCGGTACGAGCGACGCCCGCGTCACGATGGCAGTCTCGATGGTGATCATGATCTCCACGCTCATGCGCCCGGATTTCCTCTGGAACGCGATCCAGATCGCCGGAGTTGTAACCATCGAAGCGATGGCGGCGGGACGCACGACCAGCACGGGCGCGGAAGTCTCCGATCAGCTTACTGTCATGATTTTATACGGCGGCGCGCTCTTGATCGCGGCGTATGTGCTGGATAGCACGCACGGCGTCATGCGGCGGCGCGTGGTCAAGCTCAGCGAAACGCAGAAAGAGTACGCGCTCGACAAGCGCGAATACACGCTGGCGATCTCCGAACTGACGTATACCCTCAGCGCCCACTTGAATTATCAGAAAGTGCTCGAAGCGGCATTAGGCGCGGGACGCTTGGGGCTGCGCGTGCCGGAGCGCGAAGGCTCCGGCTTGATGTCCGCCGTGTTTTTGTTCCATTCGGAAGATAACCAACTGCATATGGCGCTGTCGCGGCGTTTTCCCCGCGCCGACGAAGGCAAGACGCTGGCGGGTAAAGAGGGCTTGATCGCCAAGACGTTGAAAGAAGCGACGCCGATGTTCGGCTCGGATGTACGCAAAGACCCCGAACTCGGTTACTTTTTGGGGCTGCAATACTGCAAATCGCTGCTGTGTATCCCGCTGCGCGCCGGGTTCGACAACTTCGGCGTGTTGATCTACGGCAGCGAACGCCCGAACGCCTTCACGCAGGATCATATCGAAGTCCTGACGATGATCGGCATCCAGACGACGATTGCGCTTCAAAACGCGCTGCTCTATCACAATTTGTTGATCGAAAAAGAACGTATCATCGACGCCGAGGAAGAAGCGCGCAAGAAGTTGGCGCGCGATCTGCACGACGGTCCGATTCAAGGCGTCGCGGCGATTGCCATGCGCGCCGGGTACATCGCCAAGCTGTCCACCAAGCAGCCCGCGCAGGTGCCGGACGAGATCAAGAAGTTGGAAGAATTAGCGCGCCAGACCACCAAAGAGATGCGCCACATGCTGTTCATCCTACGCCCGCTGGTGTTGGAGACGCAGGGGCTGCGCGCAGCGCTGAATCAGCTTGCCGAAAAGATGATGGAGATGCACAAGCAGGCGATAGCGATTCGCATCGACCGGCAGATCGAGACAGCACTGGATCGCCAGCAGCAGGATGTGATCTTCTACATCGCCGAGGAAGCCGCCAACAATGCGCGCAAACACGCCGAAGCGTCGCTGATCAGCATCAGCGTGTCGGGCGAGGGCGGCATGGCGATTGTCGAAATCGCGGATAATGGCAAAGGCTTCGACGTGGATACGATCAGCGGCAGCTATGAGAATCGCGGCAGCCTCGGCTTGATCAACATGCAGGAGCGCGCCGAAATGCTCGACGGGACGTTGAGCGTTTCCAGCGCCCCCGGCAAAGGCACGAAAATCACGATTGTCTTCCCGCTCTACCTGTCCGAGGCGATGCGGTTGGTACAGGCGAACGGCACGACGAAGCTGGCGCTCGCCGCTGCTGCCCGCGTTGAGAGAACGGGCGAACTCTAGGAGTTTTTCAGCACATGCCGTCTGAACTCGCCGCACTGCGCGGTGAACCAAGTTACGTGTGGCGCGCCGGTCAGGAACGCCGCCTGCAAATGATCGCGAAATGGGCGCGGCTGGCAGATGCCAGCATCTTGATCGATGGCTGTGGCGTGGGGATGTACCCGTCGCAGATCGGTCGCCGCTACAAGGCGCACATCGAAGCATTTGACATTGAATACGACCGCGTGGTCGATACCCGCGCCGAGACGCCGCGCGCGGTGGTCGCCGCCGCCGAAGCTGTCCCTTACCCGAACGACACGTTCGATACGATCCTCTCGCACGAGGTGCTGGAACATGTCAACGACGACCGGGCGGCAGTCTTGGAGATGGTGCGCGTGCTCAAACCGGGCGGACGGATCGTGATCTTCGCGCCGAACCGCTGGTATCCATTCGAGACGCACGGGCATTACTGGCGCGGGGCGTATCATTTCGGCAACACGCCGCTGATCAACTACCTGCCGGACGCACTGCGCAATCGACTTGCGCCGCATGTGCGTGCCTACACCGCGCGTGGTCTGCGCCGCCTGTTCAACGGCACACCGACGCGGGTGATCACGCATACGCGGGTCTACGGCGGCTATGACAATATCATCGCGCGGCTAGGCGGGGCAGGACGAATGATCCGCGACACGCTTCAGCGCGTCGAAGGTACACCGCTTGACACGGTCGGGTTGTCGCATTTCTTGGTGGTAGAGAAACAGAAGGACTGAGGTTAGAGGACTGAGGACTGAGAAGGGCAGGCGACTACCTATCTCAACTCTGAAGCCGAATACGCGGTGTATCTGCTTGTATTTACTCAGTCCTCAGTCCTGCTTTTTCTCAATCCTATCTTCTTTTACTTCTCGTCGAAGAAGATCGGCAGATGACCGAGCGCCACGATGTTCGACCACTTGGCGCGGTCGCCTTCGGTGAAGATCGCCGTTTCGACGGCGACGTTCGCGCCCGCCTTTTCCATGATCAAACGCATCCCTTGCAGCGTGCTGCCGGTCGAGATCACGTCGTCGAGGATGGCGACACGCTTCCCCTTGATCAACTCGCGATCTTTTTCGTCCAAGAACAGCGTTTGCTTCTCGCCCGTCGTGATGCTCAGCGTCTCCGAGCGGAGCGCTTCGCCCATGTACGGTTTGTAGGTCTTGCGCAGCACGACGTAGGGCAGGTTCAAATCGACGGAGAGGGCGTGCGCCAGCGGGATGCTCTTGGCTTCGGGGGTGACGATGACTTCAATCGAATGGACGCGCAGTTTCTCGCTCAACGCCTTGCTGACCGCCTGCACGAATTCGGTATCACCCAGAATGTTGAGGATGGCGATCCGAATGCCGGGCTTGATGGTGAACAGGCGGAGATCGCGTTTGACGCCCGCCACTTCTATCGGGTAGGTTTCATAGCTGCTCATGGGGCACACTCCACAAAAGGCAATTTGCGCGCCTATTGTACCGCTAGGCAGCCCCGTTAACGATTCTGCCATCGACCAGAGTCAACACGCGATCTGTGCGCGCTGCCAGCGCCGGGTCATGCGTGACGATCACGACGGTCGTCCCGGCGCTGCCGCGAATGTCGCTCAGTGCCTCTAAGACCCGTTCGCCCGATTCTTGATCGAGGTTGCCCGTCGGCTCGTCTGCCAGCAAGAGCGGCGGATTATTCGCCAGCGCCCGCGCGATGGCAACGCGCTGCTGCTGCCCGCCGGAAAGCTCCGAGGGACGGTGGTGCATCCGGTCTTTCAAGCCGAGCAGGTCGAGCAGTTCGCGCGCGCGCTTTTCCGGCTTGAACTGCGGTTTGCGCGCGAACTGGATCGGCAGGACGATATTTTCGAGCGCCGTCAGCGTGGGAATCAAATTGAAGAACTGGAAGATGAAGCCGATCTTCTCGTTGCGGATTTCGGTGAGTTGATCTTCGTTCATGCGGGTGATGTCCACGCCGTCGATCTGGATCGTGCCGCGTGTGGGCGAATCCAAGCCGCCGATCAAGCCGAGCAGCGTCGATTTGCCGCTGCCGGAGGGTCCGACGATGCCGACCATCTCTCCGGCATAAATATCCATATCGACGCCGCGCAGCGCATGAACGATGGTGCTGCCCAAAGGCAGGTCTTTCGCAAGATCACGCGTGCTGATCACCGCGTGGGCTGAATTTGACAACAGATTACTCCTCGCGTGCCTGAACGACCGTCATTATACGCCGTTCAGGGGAACGTGAGCAGGGTAATCAGTCATTAAGAGTAATAATTTGGGCGGAAGTCTATTCGACGGCGGAATTGGCATGAGGTAATTCGTGAAAACGCCGCATTTCTCGATAGATGGTCATGAAGGCGACCAGAATATCGGAGGTCGTGACGATACCGACGAGGGTCTCCCCCAGAATCACCGGCAGGCTGCTGATGTGATTGTCGAGCATAAGACGCGCAGCTTCATCAGCTTCGGCATCCGGTTCGATGACAATCGGCGCGGCAGTCATGATCGAACGCACTTTCAAATTGGCGGTCAACTGCTCGTCTTGCCAGCGTTCACGCAGAATATGAGGGGAGTTGAGCGCCGTCCGGCAGTCGCGGTCGCTGACAATCCCCACCAACTGCCCCTCACCATTCATCACAGGGAGGTGGCGGCAGTGATACTTCTCCATCAATTCTAAGGCTTGCCGCAGCGTCCCGTCTTGATGAATCGAGGCTGGCTTCGCTGTCATTATATCCGAAACATTCATGGGCATCCCTCTAAAATCATGACCCCTGAAGGCGCGCAGGGGTCACTGAATTGTGCGCGTCGATCCGGTGGTCGGGCTTACGGCTTCGGCGAGACTACGGCGGACTTCGATTCAACCAGCATACGGAAAATATCGGATTCGGTGATGATCCCGACCAACGCGCCGTGTTCATTGACAACGGGCAAACCGCTCAGCTTGTGTTCCAGCATGATGCGTGCGGCGTCGAGTACGAGTTGGTTCGGCTGAACGGTGAGCACCTTGCGGGTCATAACCCGGTCAACAGTCAACTGCGCCCACAGATAATTGAGTTCCCAAATACTCAACGTGGTTGCATCCGAAGGACTGGCTTCACGAACATCACCGAGGGTGATGATGCCAACCAGACGATCATTCTCCGTCACAGGCAAACGGCGAATGCCATATTCTTTCATCATTTGGTGCGCGGTGCTGATGGGCGTGGATGGCTGGATCGAAATGACCGGTGAAGTCATCCATTCGCTGACGAGTACGTTTTCAAGCATGGCGGTGTCTCCTAATAGACCCGATTCAAGAAGTCTCCCGTTTGGAATACTTACACCATACGAGAGACTCCTTAAACGATGGTACTATGGTTAAGGTGACGATTGTCACGCGAACAATTTTCAGCGAGAGCCCCACGAAAAGCGCCCGAAAAACCCCGCCGAGGTCGCTGACGCTAGTGATTTAGCGGCATGTTGATGGTCAAACATGTCCCGCGTCCCGGCGCAGTGTCGATGTAGACATCCCCGCCGTTCAAGCGCGCCCGCTGGCGAATATTGCGCAAGCCCAAGCCTGACCCGTCTTCGATGTGATTCGCTTCGAAGCCGATGCCGTCATCGGCGATCTTCAACTGGAAGGCACGGTCAGTCTGTGACGCCGAGACCTTCAAATGGGTGGCGTGTGCGTGGCGGATGACATTGCTGATGCCTTCGTTCGCCATCTGGCACATCGCCTCATAGACTTTGGGCGCGAGCGTCGCCATCGTCTCGTTCGGCGTGTCGATTTCGATGTGAATCGTGCGCGGGATATGCAGCTTGCGCGTGATGTCGTAGATGAATTCGCGCAGGTTGCGCCCGTACTTCTGGCGCAGCTTGAGGTTCTGAATGTAGTCCCGGATGTCCTCGATCACGTCGTTCAAATTGCCGACCATCGACTTCATTTCCTCATCGCCCGGCGGTTTTTCCGACAGGCGCATGAGTTCGAGGTGCATCCCGATGGCGTAGAGTGACTGGATCACGCCGTCGTGCAGTTCCATGCTGATGCGTTCACGTTCTTCGAGCAGTGCGACCCGCTGCTGCTGCTCACGCAGGTTGACCCCGGCTATCGCCAGCGCGGCATAGCCCGCCAGCGTCTCGATCAGCCATTGATCTTCATCGTCGAATGGCTTGCCGTCCACCCGATCTACAAGATACATCTGTCCATATAACTGGTTCCCCGCGAGAATCGGCACGCCGAGGAAGCGTTCCATATGCGGGTGATGAGGGGGAAACCCGAAGAACCGGTCGTCATCCTGCATTCGTTCGAGGCGGATGGGAGCACGTTCCCGCATAATTGCGCCCAACAGCCCACGTCCCTTCGGCAGGTGACCGATTACCGGGATGATGTCGCGGTCAAGACCGCTAAATTCGAAATATTCTAGAAACCCGTGACCATCCGGAACCCCCAGCGCAGCATATTTGACCCCGACAAGTTCGCGGGATGCTTCGGCGATTCGTTCCAGTACTTCGCCGACACTGCTGGCTTCGGCGGCGTGCATGACCGCCTCGGAAATCTCCTTAAGCCGGGGTAAGACGGATGACATGGATTTTTGAGCATATTCGTCACTAGTTGACATGAGACTATTTATGCTATCCTTGCTAGTTACGAACCCTTGATCACAATTCTATCATTTAGGCGAGTTTAAGCCATGTCGAAAATCGTACGGATCTTGATCGCCGACGATCATTCGGTTGTTCGTGCCGGGCTTCGGGCATTATTGGAGCGGCAAGGACATTTCCGTGTGATAGCGGAAGCGGGAACGGGTGAAGAAGCTGTGACGAAAGCACAGGAAAATCACCCGGATGTTGCCGTCCTAGATATACGGATGCCCGGTTTGTCCGGGATCGAAGCGTGCCGACGGATCGTCGAGTCCGTACCCGGTTGTCGCGTGATTATGCTCACATCCTACGCTGAAGACGAACTCTTATTTACGGCGATTCAAGCGGGTGCATCCGGTTATATCCTCAAGCGCATCGGGGATAACGAGCTGGTTCAGGCGGTGGAACGTGTCAGTCGCGGCGAAGGAATGCTTGATCCCGCGATGACCTCCACCGTGTTCCAAGAGATGCGCAAGGCGAATCAGGCACAGCAAGCCGCCGCGTTCTCTGACCTGACGCCGCAAGAGCTGGCGGTGCTGGCGCTGGTCGCCGAAGGGCTGACCAACCGTCAGATCGCGGTCAAGCTGTATTTGGGTGAGGGGACGGTACGCAACTACGTCAGCAGCGTGCTGGCGAAGATCGGCGTGTCGAACCGTGCCGAAGCTGCGGCGTATGCGGTCAAGCACAACATCAACGAACTGGTGCCGCCGTCATCGGGCGAAAAGCAAGCGCCCTAAAGCAGCACCGTAAAAAAACGGATTGAACCGCAGAGAACGCAAAGAACGCAGAGAGATTCTAGGGTCTGTCTGCAAACTGCCCTCACCCTAAATCCCTCTCCCTCAGGGAGAAGGGGACGGGGGATGAGGGCTACA
>JACSRG010000189.1 GCA_014879865.1 Anaerolinea sp. | reverse complement strand
AACGTTGCCGAACTCTACGACAGTGATCGCTATCGTCCAAACGTCCGCCATGTGCTTGGGATGCCCATGTTCTTGACGTGAACCAAAACCTCTAGACTCGAAATCTGGAAATGCGGGGTGGGCTGCCACCCCGCCGATTTTCGTCATAGGAGGGAAAAATTCCATGACACGTCGAATTGCAGTGATGACGGCTGACGAGGATGTTCCCGGTATGAATGCTGCCATCCGGGGCGTGGCTCGCATGGCGCTCGAGCAGGGCTGGCAGGTGATGGGGGTCTGTGCGGACGACGACGGTCAGGTCGATAGCAAATTCATCGACTTGACGGCGCGCACGGTCGAAGGGATCAGCCAGTGGAGCGGGAGTCTGCTGGAGAGTATTTCAAGTTCGGAAATTGAGAGTGAGGGCGGCAGTCGAATTGCCCTCCGGCATTTCGCCAGCGCGCAGATCGACGCGCTGATCATCATCGGCGGCGCGCACGCGCAGGCAAGCGCGGCGGCACTGGACAAGACGGGTTTCCCCGTCAACACGGTCGTAGCGTCGATGGAAAACGATGTTGCCGGGTTTGATACGGCTCTCGGCGTGGATACGGGCATCAATGCGGCGCTGGACACCATCGACCGCCTGAAGATGTCACCATTTACGGACAACGCCACGTTCATCGTGGAGGTTGTCGGGCGCGTGTGCGGCTATTCCGCTCTGACGACGGGTATTCTCGTGGGTGCAGATGCGGTGATCGTCCCGGAAGTGGTTGTGACACCCGATCAAATTGCGCTGACACTGCGCGGCGTGTACGAACAAGCAGGCGCGCACCCGTTGATCATCGTGGCGGAGGGCGTCACCTACAACGCGCACCGGCTGCACAACCATTTCGCGAAGGGGGAACACACCGGTCACAGCGCACGCGAAGCGCTAATCGCCCATGTGCAGCGGCGCGCCGCGCCGAGCGCATTCGACCGGATGATCGGCATAAAAGTGGGCATGTCCGCCGTCGAAGCGCTGGCGCGCGGCGAACATGGGCGAGCCTTTGGCTGGCGTCGGAGCGAAGTCAGCGCGCTCCCACTCGCCGATGTCGTCGGCAAAACGCGCGCATTGGATGAAGACCTGATGCGTCTGGCATCCCTGTTGTCGCTGGCGGACAGCAGCATGGCACAGACGCATTAAAAGACATCGCACAATTCGAGTTGGAGGCAGCAGCGAACCATGACAAATAAACGTCTCGCCGTTTTGACCAGCGGGGGCGACGCACCGGGAATGAATGCTGCGATCCGCGCCATTGTGCGGATCGCGCTGGATCGCGGTGTCGATGCCTATGCCATTTATGAAGGGTATCAAGGGCTGATCAATGGCGATGGCTACATCCGTAAAATGACATGGGACTCCGTCGGAGGCATACTGCATCGCGGCGGAACTGTGATCGGCACGGCGCGCTGTGACGCCTTCAGAACACATGATGGGCGTCGCATAGCGGCGCTCAATTTATTGAAGCACGAAATCAACAACCTGATCATCATCGGCGGTGATGGCAGCTTGACCGGGGCGAACCTCTTCCGGCAAGAATGGACGACGCTCCTGAGCGAACTGGTCAGTCGGGGCGAGGTCAGTCAGGAATTGGCGGACAAGCACAACCATCTCAACATCGTCGGGCTGGTCGGCTCTATCGACAACGACATGTTCGGCACGGATATGACCATCGGCGCGGATACCGCCCTGCACCGCATCACCGAAGCGGTCGATGCGATCAGCAGCACTGCCGCCAGTCACCAGCGAACGTTCGTCGTCGAAGTGATGGGTCGTAACTGCGGCTATCTGGCACTGATGGCAGCTATTGCCACCGGCGCGGATTGGGCGCTGATCCCCGAAAACCCGCCGAACTACGACGATTGGGAAGCGAGGATGGTCACGGAACTCAAAGCGGGACGCGCGGCGGGTCGGCGTGACAGCATCGTGATCATCGCCGAGGGCGCGCGTGACCGGCACGGCAATCCGATTGACAGCGCGCACGTCTGTAAGGTACTGCAAGATAGTATGCCACACGAGGAAGTGCGCGTTACCGTCTTGGGGCACGTCCAGCGCGGCGGCACGCCAAGCGCCTTCGACCGCAACATCGGCACGCTGATGGGTCACGCCGCCGTCGATGCCGTGTTGAGCGCGCCGCCAGATGCCGAACCGCAGTTAATCGGCTTGCGCAACAACCGCATCGTGCAGTCGCCGCTGATGAAATGCGTCGAGCAAACGCATGCCGTCGCCGCCGCTATCGCCGCAAAGGACTACGAACGCGCGATGGATCTGCGCGGTTCCAGCTTCAAAACCGCCTACCGCACCATGCAAACGCTGCTGCGCTCCCTGCCCCACGAACCGACACCCGGACAAAAGCGACTGCGCATCGCCGTGTTGAATTCCGGTGCGCCCGCGCCGGGGATGAACACCGCCATTCGCGCGGCAGTCCGCATCGGGTTGGATCAAGGGCATATCATGCTCGGCGTCACCAACGGATTCATGGGCTTGATCGAAGACAATATCCGCGAAATGGACTGGATGAGCGTCAACGGTTGGGCATTGATGGGCGGTTCCGAACTGGGCGCGAACCGCGAAGTGCCGAGCGGACGCGATTTCTATTCGATTGCCCGCAACCTCGAGAAGCACGATGTTCAGGCGCTGCTGGTGATCGGCGGTTGGTCAGCTTATCAGGGCGCGTACCAGTTGTTCCGCGAACGCGACAACTTCCCGGCGTTCAACATCCCGGTGATCTGCCTGCCCGCATCGATCAACAACAACCTGCCCGGCTCTGAACTGAGCATCGGCGCGGATACGGCGCTCAACAACATCATGTGGGCGGTGGATCGCATCAAGCAGTCCGCCATCGCGCAGCGGCGCTGTTTCGTCGTCGAGGTGATGGGGCGCTACTGCGGCTACCTCGCGCTGATGAGCGGGCTTGCCACCGGGGCAGAACGGGTCTACCTGCCCGAAGAAGGCGTGACGCTCCGCGACTTGCAGAGCGACCTCGATCAACTGGTGAACGGGTTCAAACACGGCAAGCGGCTTGGGCTGCTCATTCGCAACGAAAACGCTAATGACGTCTACTCGTCGAGCTTCATGGCGGCGTTGTTCGAGGAAGAAGGCGGCGGCTTGTTCGACGTGCGCCAGACGATCCTCGGACACATCCAGCAAGGCGGCGATCCGTCGCCGTTCGACCGCACGCAGGCAACCCGTCTCGCCGCACGCTGCATCGAGTTCTTGATCGAGGAGTCGAAGTCAGACAGCCCCACGAGCGCATTCATCGGGATCGAGTCCGGCGGAATCCAAATCCACAACATCGAAGACATGAACCGCATGATCGACACCAAATACCAGCGCCCGAAGCGTCAGTGGTGGCTCGACTTGCGCCCGATTGCCAAAATCCTCGCGCAGCCTGCCCCGAATCACAAAGCAGCGGCAGCAGATTGAGCCTTCACCTGTGTCAAGTCGCACGGACGCCGAACTGGGCGTCCGCTGCGACTCAGGCGGATGTGTGCCACGGCAAATACAGATAGGTGATATTCGCCCCGGTCGTCTCGCTCGTCAAATCCGCCAGCTTGACCGGTTCGGCATGCAGATTATCCGTGACCCACACGGTATCGCCGTCTACCCGCTCGACGTACATGACATGACCGTACAGGTCGTCGGCGTAGCTGTGTTCCCGTTCCATCACCAGCACCGAACCGGGCAGCGGTTCGCTGCCCTGCGTGATCCCGTACTGCGGATTCTGGGCGGCGATGTCGTTCCACAAATGCGCATCATGGGCAAGCACCGGGGGGATGTGAATCCGGTGGACGATGTAGTTGACGCAGCCCTCAGTGTACAGTTTGATTGCCTCCGAGCTTTCGCCGATTTCCAACTGCCGGATTTCGGCGAGGTTCGCTCCTAGCCCCGGCGCGACGCGTTCGAGTCGTGCGGTCAGCGTCTCGACCTGCCCGTGCAGCCGCTCGATTTCCCCCTGTGACCGGACGATCTCGCCGTCGATGCGCTGGATTTGTGCCTGTAGTTCGGCGCTGCCGCCGGGATCGCTCAGGTCACGGTTGCGGAGCGCGCGCAAGTCCTCGACCAAGCCCGCGCGCTGCGCGATCAACGTCTGCAAACGTGTTTGCTCGTGGGCAAGCGCGTCCCGGTTGGCGCGCAGATCGTCGTAGAGCGCGCGATTGGTCGCAGAAACATAGCGATCAGGATCGAACACCGCCACCGGGACGTGTTCCGGCGCTGATCGAACGCTGCCGAGCAAATAGGTCAGCGGCGAGGGATTGAGCAGCGCACCCAGCGGCGGGAAATGCGCGATCATCGCGTTTTCGACCGCGTAGACCGTCCCGTCTAACTGCGTCTTAAGCCGTGCCAGCGTTTCTAACTGGGGTTCAAAGTCCGTATTGAGCGCGAGGTGAAACGATCCGCCCGCGTCGTAGCCGAGTGCGACCAGTTCGCGCAGCACGGCGCGGATCGCCGCCGCCGAATCGCCGATTTGCAGTGTGGAGTGCAAAAGCTGGTCGCTGGCTTGGCGCAGCGTCGAGAGTTGAACTTCGAGCGCGTCGGTCACGGTGTGTTCCTCATCCTCGGAGCGGGATCGAAATGGGGTCGAATGCTTGATTATCCCGTGCGCTGATGATCAGCGCAATGGCATCGCTGATCAGCGGAATCTCAAACACGATCCAACCGCGTGTCGTGCGTCCAAGCGCGACGGGGGTCAAAACTTCTGCCCCGGCGATGGTCAAGTCTGTGCGCGGGGACGTTTGTGTACCATCGTCAAGCTGCAAGGCGAGGTGCGCTTCCGGCGGTTGATCGCACACCCCACTGCGGCACTCGAAACCCACTTGCAGCGCATAAAACCGCGCGCCATCGACCGGGCTGATCAGCGCTGCCGTCTGGAGATCGATCACGCGGAGCGAAGCGTTCTCGACCCGCGTAAGCTGCAAGATTCCATGCGGATAGCGTCCCATATGCGCAGCAGGATCGAGCGGGAGGCTGTTATCGACAAGGCTGACGGTCGGCTGAACAGCAGCGCTTGCCGTAACCGTCGGGCGCGCGTCAGGCTCGGTGGACGGCGCACCGGACAGCAGGAGCAGCAGCACGACGGTCAAAACGGCGGCAGCGAGCGCGACTCCCTGCCACAGCTTAAGGTTCGGAAAGATCGCCGTTTTGCGGGCGGCGCGCATCCGCTCGGCGTGATCGTCTTCGTCGGCAAGCACGCGCCGCGCCATGACCGCATAGGCGTTCTCGGAAGGAACTTGCGCCAGCAGCGACCGCAAATGACGCAGCCGTTCGCCCGCGTCATCCTGTGTCTGCGCGTCGAGCCACAGCACCAGCGGCACATCTTCCGGCGTGATTCCGCCGCTGCCTGAGCGAAAATCGTTCAGCAGGCGGCGCGTCTCCGCGTAGTCCCCGGCGAACAGCGCGATGTTGGCTTGAATCAGCTTAGGCGGGTGTGCCATCGTCCGTCCCTCCGAGCAAATCCTCGATCAGTCCGGCGGTGTCGATGTCCAGTTCGGCGGACGGCGGGCGGCGCACACCATCCGGCGGCGCGACCTGATCCAGTGTGGCTTGGGCGTGATCGCGCCACGTTTCGTTGATCGCCCGTACCACGCGTTCCGGTTGTTCGACCAGCGCGGTCTGCACCACGCTGACGCTGTTGTGCCGCACAAAAAATGCACGTCCTTCAGGCATGGCATCGGCGGGAAGCTGCCCGATGCGCAGGTGAATCGCTTGCAGGCTTTCGCGCACCATCAAGCCGAAACCGCAGCGCCGCAGCAGCACATACTTGATTAGTGGGTCGCCCGCGTGTTCGAGATAGCCCGCCGCCCACACATGCACCGCTGATCCGCTGTGCAGCTTAATGAAATCGCGGAACTTGCGCAGCAGCGTACCATAAGGCGTCATCGCGTCGCTGAAGAAGTCGTAATCGTCGATCACGATGGTGAGCGCGGTGCGCGCCGCCTGCGTTTCGAGCGCGGGCAGCGCCGCTTCGAGTTCCGCCGGGGAAGTGATCACCGCCGCGACGTGCTTGAGTGCCGCCAGTACGCCGAGACTGCGCGTCGTGAAGTCGATCAGCACGAAGCGCAAGCGATCCGGCGGATGCTGGCGCGCCGCGCTCAACACCGCCGCACGCAGGAGGTTCGACTTGCCCGACTGCGGCGGTCCAATGGCGACGAAATGCGATCCATGTTCGCGCCAATCCAGCATGAAGACGCTCAAAGCATCGTCGTCACACCAGCCGAGCGGCGTGATGATCCGGTCAGTTTCATGCAGCACGGGCAGCGCGTCGAACGATACAAGCGCGGGCAGCGGGCGAATCGGAATCGGGCTTTGTGCGTGACCGGTCGCCGCGAGATATGCCGAACGCATCTCGCGGGTCGCCTCGCGCATCGCCTCAAGCGCCGACGGCACGTCGTCGGTCGGGTATTCGCATGGCAGGCAAATCTGGCACATGAGCGGCGGCGCGTGGTGGATGAATCCGCGCCCTTTCGGCAGCACGCGATCCACCTGCATTTGCGGCACGCCGACTGTCGCCGCATAGTCGGAAAGCGTGTTTTGCTGAAGCGCGATCCGCTGTGGGACGAGCGAACGCAGACGTTCCGGCACGGCATTGATGCTGGCAGCGGTCAGGACGAGGTAAATCCCGGCGGCGTGCCCCTCGTTGATCAGGCGGTCAAAGTCCGCGCCAAACTGCCCCGCATGTGCGTCACGGAACTGCTCGTACTGGTCGATGAACAGCACGACAGCGGGCACGTTCTCCGCCCGTCCCGATTGGCGGTCGTTGAGCAGCGCTATCAAGCGGCGGAAGAGGCGGCGCACGCGCTCGGTTTCCATGCCGTGAATCACGCTTTCGGCGTGCGGCAGTCCGCCGACCTCGGTCAGCGCACCGCTGGTGAAGCTGAGGAAGTACAAATGCAGGTGATCGGGGGCGTGCAAAAACGCAAGGCTGATCGCCAGCGTGCGCAGCAGCATTGTCTTGCCGCTGCCCGCCGCGCCGGTGATCAACACATGCCCATCTTTCGCCTGACTAAAGCCCGTACCCCGAAACGCGATCCACAGCGGCGTTTGCGTCCGCTGGTAAATGTCGTCAATCAAGCCAATGGGCGCGCCGAGGAGGTCGCTGCCCTTCCAACCGCGCCCATCCCACGCGTTGATCCCGGCTTGGCGGAAGATCGAGCGCAAGGTGATGCGCTCTTCGAGCGGCGGCAGCAGCAGCGGCGGCATGAATGGCGCGCTTTGTCGCTGCGCATAATCGACAATGACATCGACGACGGCGCGTGCTGTCGAATACGGTTCGTCCGCTTGGATCGTCTGCCCGATCAGCGGCAGGGGGACGCGCGACTGCGCCAGCAGATCGACCACGACCCCGGCATCGGTGACGAGTTCGAGCGTTGGCGGTTCGTCGTCCAGCCCGACCAATCCCGCTTCGGCGGCATATTCCGCGCCGACATACGCCGTTTGAAACTGCTTGAAGATACCGCGCTCCCCAACCTGAAAATACGCCCGCCCGGACCAGCCAATCGGGAGATAAGCGGCTTCCGGGCTGTGCAAGATCGCGCGACTGGCTTCGACGTTCTGCACGCGAAAGCAGACTTTGAACTGCATATTCGCGTTCATCTCGTCGTTGACGACTTCGGTCGTCTGGGTGCCGAGGATCAAATGCAGACCGAGGCTGCGCCCCACCTGCGCGATTCGCACTAGTTCGCGCAGAAAGTCGGGGAATTCTTTCGCCAACTGCGCGAATTCGTCCACGATGATGAACAGGTGTGGCAGTGGGTGATACGCCGGATCGGCAAGCTGTGCCGCCGTCTGACTGAAATAGCGGTGATACTGTGTGATGTCACGGACTTTCATCCGCTTGAAGAACTCCTGCCGGGCGCGCATTTCCGCCTTGAGCGCTTCCAGCGCGCGTTCAACCAGCGTCCCATCGAGGTTGGTGATTGTGCCGACGGTGTGCGGCAGACGCGCGAAGGCATTGAAGCTGCTGCCGCCCTTGAAGTCGATCAGCATCAAGTTGAGCAGGCGCGGCTCATGAGCGAGCACGAGCGCGCAGATCAACGTTTGCAGGAATTCGCTTTTGCCCGCGCCCGTCGTCCCGGCGACGATGCCGTGCGGACCATGCCGGTTCTCCGCGAGGTCAAGTTCGAGCGCATGGGTCAGGCTGTCACGCCCAACCGCCACCGGAGACGGCAGCACCCCGGTCGGACTTAACTGCCGCCATGCCGCATCGAGAGAGTCGTACAACGCCTCAACAGTCGCCGCGCCGTACAGGTCGAGGAAATCGACGTGGCGCGGCACACGCGCCCCTGCCGCGCTGTCAGATGTGATCAGGGCGGCTAATGAGCGGGCAGCGCCCTCGGCGTCGGGGAGAGCCAAGCTGTCCGCCCTGCCGGCGATTTCCGCCCGCGTCGCGCCTGTCTCGAAGTAGCGAAATTGATCGCCCTGTCGCAGTTCGATCACCGCGCTGCACTCCTCCGGCAGCAAGTTCTGACTCGCGCTCAGGTA
>JACSRG010000192.1 GCA_014879865.1 Anaerolinea sp. | reverse complement strand
CACCAGATCAGCCAGCACGCCCGATTGTACCGCTTGCAGCATGACCTCGGCGCTGGCAGGGATGATGATCGTCCGCACACGCACACGGCGACCTTTCAGCACACGTGCCGCCGCCGCGAGATCGCTGTAGCGTCCACCTGTACACGTTCCGATCAAGACCTGCTGGATCGGCTGACCGATCACCTGCTCGACGGGAACGACATTATCCGGTTGATGGGGTAGGGCGACCAGCGGCGACAGCGTGCCAACGTCGATGGTGTGGTGTGCGGAATAGTCTGCGTCCGCATCGGGGTACAGCGGCGTATAATCCCGCGTGCGCCGCGCTTCCAAGAAGTCGAATGCGGCTTGATCCGGCGGAAAGTAGGCGTTCAGCGCGCCAAATTCCGCCATCATGTTCGGGATCACAGGGCGTTCGTCGATGGGCAGCGCGTTGATCGTATCCCCGGTGAACTCAATCGAGCGGTACTCGCCGCCCGTCATGCCGAGATCGCCGAGGATGCGCAGCGCGATGTCCTTCGCCGTGACGCCCGGAGGCGGCGCACCGTGCAGCGTGATCTGCATGGCTTCCGGGATCCGCAGCCACAATTCGCCGAGCGCCCACAGCGCCGCCATCTCCGTGCGCCCGACGCCCATCCCGAACGCGCCGAGCCAGCCGAAATGTGTCGTGTGACTGTCCGACCCGAAGATCGTTTCTCCCGGCAGTACGAGCGCCTCCTCGCTGATCACCTGATGGCAGATGCCGCGCCCGACCTCGAAGAAATGCGCGATTCCCTGTTCCCCTACCCATGCGCGGATTTCGGCGTGGTTCTGCGCGTGCTGCGTCGTCGGGGCAGGGGCGGCGTGATCCAGCGTGACCGCGATCCGTTCCGGGTAGGCGATCTTCTCCGCGCCGATCCCCGCGAAAATCCGGCGGATCGCGGCGGTGTTGTCGTGGCTGAACATGACATCGGCGCGCACGTCGAGGACATCTCCGGCACGGGCGGAGGCGACTCCGGCGGCGCGCGCCAGCACCTTTTCGGCGAACGTGAAGCCGCTCATGTGTGGATCTCCCCGGCTTGGGATGCCTCTACCAGCAGTTGATCGACTTCCGCCGGGGTGAGCGGCGTCGAGTCAGCGCGCGCCTTAATCTCCTGCGTGATGCGCTGCACGGTGTGATCGGGCAGCGCGAGCGCGAGTTCCTGCGCGCGGCGGCGAACCGCGTTCCAACCCGTCAGGCGATGCCCGATAGGGACGGTGCGCGTCAAGCCGAAGTCCGCCGGATTCAGCGCTTCATAGGTTTCGGGGTCTGCCAGCACTGCCTTCGCGTGGATACCTGCCTTGTGGATGAAGGCGCTTGCCCCGGTGATGTAATTGTTAAACGGAATGTCGATGCCGCAGATGTCCGCGACGAGCCGATCCAGTTCAGGCAGGACGCGCAAATTGTACTTGGCGACATACGCCTTGTTGAGTGTGTACAGCCGCGCGATCAACCCGCCAAGCGGTGTGATGCCGTTGCGTTCGCCGATGCCGAGGATCGTCGTGTCGATGTGCGTCGCCCCGCCTTCGAGCGCGGCGCAGGCGTTGGCGATAGCGCAGCCGCTGTCATTGTGACCGTGAAACTCGATGTCCAGCCCGGTCAAGCGGACGAGTTCGCTCACCAGCAGGGTTACCTGACTAGGCAGCGCGACGCCGACCGTATCCGCCACGCCGAGGCGGTTGACCAAGTTCAGGTCGGCGACGGCGAGATACACGCGGTACAGGTCGGAAAGACGGCTGCGGAATGTGTCTTCGGTGCTGAAACGCAAGATCACATCCGGCGCTTGTTCGCGGATGAACGAGAGGACTTCGCCCGCTGCGTCGATGATGTAGCGGATGTCTTTGCCGTGACTGTGCTGCATCAACTGCGGCGATGTGCCGATCACCACGTCGATGCCATGCACACCCGTTTCGAGGGCGCGCAGCGCGTCTTCGCGCTTGCAGCGAACATGCGTCAGCAGCTTGACGCGCAGACCCTCCGCCCGCACGACCCGCGCGACGGCGTGGACATCGGCTTCGCTCTGCGGCGAGGCGAGCGGCGAAGTCATTTCGATCATCTCGACGCCGAAGCGATCCAGCAGGCGGACGATCTCGATCTTCTGCGCGGTGGTGAAGGTGGCGGTGCTGAACTGCTCGCCTTCGCGCAGCGTGCTTTCGATAATGCTGAAGTGTTGAAAGGGCAAAGTATCAATCCTTTAAGCGTTCGAGCGCGGTGGTCAGCACGCCGACGGCGCGCCCGTACTCGTCAAGGTCGAGGTGTTCGTCCGGCGTGTGATCCAGCGCCGAGTCGCCGGGACCGTAGGCGAGGATCGGGCAGTTCCACACACGCCCGACCACGTTCATATCGCTCGTTCCGGTCTTGTAGACGAAAGCAGGCTGACCGCCATGCGCGCGGATCGCGCCGCGCATGATCCGGCTGAGCTGCGAGTCACGGTCGGCGACGTAGGCGTGTTCCATGCCGTAGACGCTGACTTCATGCGAATCGTGCAGCGCATCGGCGACCGCTTGCGGGGTCACATCCGGCGGCAGGCGAAAGCCGATGGTCACATCCGCCCACCCGTACACGCCATCATTCCCCGTGTTGACGCCGTGCAGCGTTGCGTCCACGCGGTTAAAAATGCCGTTCCGCCCCTGATTGAGGGAGTCGGTGTAAGCGCGCACACGTTCCCAGTAAGCAAACGCGTGTTCGGCGGGCGAAGCTGCCGTCCCGGCGCTGTGCGCTAACCCGCCGTGCCAGCGCCAGTCTATCAGCAAGCGCCCCTTGTAGCCGAGCGTGATCCGATCCCACGCGGACGGCTCGCCGATGATACACAGGTCAGGTTGATAGGTACGGGCGGCATAGTGTGCGCCCTTGCTCGAACGGGCTTCCTCCTCGACCGCGCCAATCACGATCACGCGCCAGTCGTCCGGGATGCGGGCGTTGAGCGCGGCGGCGGCGAACGCGCAGAGCGACCCCTTCGCATCGACTGATCCGCGCCCGTACAGCCGCCGATCTTCAAGGCGGACGGGGAAACTGCCGCCGAAGGTATCGATGTGACCGAGCAGGATCGCCGTGCGGCTGCCCGACCCGATCACGCCGACGGCATTGCCGACTTCGTCCACATAGGCGTGATCTGCACCATGTGCCGCCAGCCATTCAACCAGATAGCGCACGGCATCCCCTTCGTGGTGGGACGGGCTGGCGCAGTTGACCAGATCGATCAGCAGGTTTTCGGCGTCTTCGGGCGTGATCCGTGCGGCTTGCGTGACACGCTCAAGCGCGGGCATCGGTCAGCACCTCTATGACGGTATCGCGCAGCCGCTGTGCTTCGGCTTCGGTCAAGATGAGTGGGGGCAGCAGGCGCAAGACCATCTTTCCGGCGACCAGCGCCAGCACGCCGCACTCCTGCAATGCCTGAACGATCGGCGTCACGCGGTCACGCAGTTCCAAGCCGATCATCAAGCCCGTGCCGCGTACCTCGCGCACGAGGGGTATGTCCGCCGCGCGGAACTGATCGAGCAGCCAGCCGCCGATGCGGTCAGCGCGGTCGGGCGCATCGATCTCGCGGAGGGCGGTCAGCACGGCGACGGCGGCGGCACACGCCAGCGGATTACCGCCGAAGGTGCTGCCGTGCGTCCCGGCTTCGAGCGTGCCGAGGCTTTCGCGCCATGCGACCGCGCCCATCGGTACGCCGCCCGCCAAACCCTTGCCGAGTGCGACCATGTCCGGCTGAATGCCGGCGTGCTGCCAGCCGAACCAGCGTCCGGTGCGCCCCAACCCGGTCTGGATTTCGTCCACGATGAGCAGCGCGCCGTGCTGATCGCACAGCTCGCGCAGACCGCGCAGCCACGCCGGATCAGCGGGGTAGACGCCGCCTTCGCCCTGCACCGCTTCGACGATCACGGCGGCGGTGTCGCGGGTGATCGCAGTGGCAGCGGCGTCACGGTTGTTGTAGGGGATGTGGGTGATTCCGTTCGGCGTCCAGCCCGCGAATGGTTCGCGGTAGTGCGGCGTCCACGTCAAACCGAGCGCGCCGAGCGTCCGTCCGTGAAACGAACGCTTGGCGGCGACGATCTGCGTCCGTCCGGTCAACAACCGCGCCGCCTTGAGCGCGCCTTCGACTGCTTCCGTCCCGCTGCTGCACAGGAAGAAGCGATCCAGCCCGGTGAGGTCGGCAAGCAGGGTGTAGACTTCGGCGCGGCGGTCGTTGTAGAAAATCTCCGGGCAGGTGACTAGTGTTTGCGCCTGCGCGCTGATCGCCGCCGTGACCGCCGGATGCGCGTGACCGAGCAGGGCGACGCCCATACCGCTCGTCGCGTCTAGATAGGCATTGCCCGCGTCGTCCCAAATGGTGCAGCCCGCGCCGCGCACCAGCGTGAGCGGGCGCTTGCTGTATACGCCGGAGGTGTGCCGGTCTTCGATCTGTTGAAAGCTCTCAAGCGTGATCATCAGCGTAAGAACTCCGTCCCATGACCGCCAAGCGCGGCGCGGACGGGCATGTGCACGCGCCCATCGGCGATGATCACGCGCTGCACCCCATTCGAGAGCGCCTCGCTTGCGCCGATCACCTTGCGCTTCATGCGTCCCTGTGCCCAATCGAGCGCGCTGTCCAATTCATCGCGATTGACGCGCGGGACGAAACTCGACTCATCGGGAAAGCGGCGGTACAAGCCGCGCACACCGCTCAGAATCACGTAATCCGATGCGCCGAGCGCCGCCGCGACGGCTGCCCCGGCGCGATCTCCGTCCACATTGAGCAAACCATCGGCGCTAGCCGCCAGCGGCGGCACCACCGCGACGCTGCCCCGCGTCAGCGCCCTCAGCACGCGGACGACATCCACCCCGGTGATCGACCCGCTGTAGTCGTCGCGGATGATACGCACTCTGCCATCGACCAGCGCGCGGATCGCGGACTTACGTTCGCCCAGCAGCGGGATGTTCGCCCCGGTCAAGCCTTCCGCCGCGATGCCGAGCGCGGTCAAGTGCCCGGTCAGCGCGCGGTTGACGGACTCCGCCGCTTCGACGTACAGATCACGCGTTTGCGGGTTGGTGTAGCGTGACGAATGCCCGGTCGGTGAGGTGAGCATCCGCACCGGGACTCCGCGTTCGGCGCACAGGGCGTTCACTGCCGCGCTGACGCCATGCACGACGACAAGCGGTCGGCGGTCGGCAATCGCGGCGAGGTCGGCGGCACAGGCGGCGTGATCGATGCCTTCTGCCCCGCCGATCTTGACGACGAGAATCTCTTGTGTAGTCATGGGTATATTCCCGGAAAGGTTAAGCCGGTCGTTTCGTCAAAGCCAAGCATCAGGTTCATACACTGGACAGCGCTGCCCGCCGCCCCCTTGCCCAAGTTATCGAGCGCCGCGATCACGATCACATGGCACGGATCGTCTTCATCGACGGCGAAGCCGATGTCACAGTAATTTGTCCCGGCGACGATGCGCGGTTCGGGCATCCGGTGCAGTCCGGCTGCCCCGCTGACCAACCGGACGAACGGTTCGTTCCGGTACGCCGAGCGGTAAAGCCGCCAGAGCGCTTTTTCGTCGTGCGGTTGGTTCAGGTAGACGTGCGCCAGCACATGCACGCCGCGCACCATTTCGATGGCGGTCACGCTGAAATCGACGCGTACGTCTGCGCCGAGGATCATGCGGACTTCCGCGCCATGCCGGTGATTGCTCGGCTTGTAGACGCGCACCGCGCCGCTGCGGATCGGATGATGCGATCCGTCATTTGGTTCTGCGCCGCCCTCGGATGAGCCGACCTTGACTTCGACCGCCGCCCGTTCGATCACCCCGGCGCGCGCCAGCGGCAGCAGCGCAAGGTTGATCGCCGTCGCGTTGCACCCGACCCCGCTGGCGTGCGTTCCGCCGCGAAGTTGGTCGCGCCGGACTTCGGGCAGACCGTAGACGAAGCGTTCCAGCCATGCGGGATTGGGATGCGTTTCGCCGTACCAGCGCGCGTACTCGTCCGCCGAGTCCAGTCGGAAATCGGCGGACAGATCGACGATGGCAGGCGCAAGCGCGGTGTAGCGCTCGATCTCGCGGGCGGCGTTCCCGTGCGGCAGCGCCAGAAACAGCAGATCGCACGGCTGGAGCGCGTCGGGATGGATGAACTGAAGCGCTGATGCGCCGCGCATGTTGGGGTGACGGGTGTAGACATACGTCCCGGTCAATTCGCGGCTGGTGATCTGTGTCAGTTCGACGCCGGGGTGAAAGGTGAGCAGGCGCAGCAGTTCGCCGCCTGTATAGCCGCTCCCGCCGACGATTCCGACGCGCGGACGTGACGCCGTCATGCGTTCACCGCCGCTGACTCCGCCTGTTCGAGCGCGTACCCGACCACCGCCGCCGCGATGTCCACGCCCGTCGGCGCGCTGCTGTTGCGGAACTCCATCGTGTGATTGATCTCGTTGACGAGCAGACCGCCTTCCGGCGTCTCGAACAGGTCGAGCGCCAGTACCCCACCGCCGACCGCGTTCGCCGCGCGCACGCACAGATCATCAAGTTCGGGCGTCACCGGACAGTTGGTCGCCTGCCCGCCGCGCGCCGTGTTGGTGATCCAGTGCGGTGATGTGCGGTAAATGGCGCAAATCGTGCGGCTGCCGACGACGAATGCGCGGATGTCGCGTCCCGGCTTGTTGACGTATTCCTGCACATAGTAGATATGCTGCTGGTAGTCGCCGAGCGTTTCGCGATGCTCGATGATCGCCTCCGCGCTGTAGCGGTCGGTAACGCGGGCGAGCAACCGCCCCCATGACCCGGTCACGGGCTTGAGGACTGCCGGATAACCGAGGGTTTCAATCGCCTGCATGGCGCTGTCCGGCGTGAAGGCGAGGCGGGTTTGCGGCTGCGGGATGCCGTGCTGCGCGAGGGTCAGCGTGGTCATGAGCTTGTCGGCGCACAGGGCGGCGGTCGCGTAGCGGTTGATGGTCGGGATGCCCCACGCATTCAAGATCGCCTGAGCATACATGCCGCGCGATGTGCTGACGCAGCGTTCGAGGACGACGGCGTAATCCGACCAGCGTGTACCGATGGGCGTCGTCTGTTCTGCCCCGGCGTTGATGTCGAAGTTCAGGTCACGATCAAGGATCACATCTGGCGTAATGCCGCGCGCTTCAAACGCCGCGATCAGCAGCTTTTCTTCGGGACGCAAATGGGTGACGAGGAGGGCAATCCGCATCTATTCGCCCCAATCTTCTTCAACTTGCGGCGCAAGCGCGATTTCAATGGGGTTCAGGCTGAGGATTTCCAGCTCCGAACCGCAGTCCGGGCAGGCGATCAGCTCGTTTTCCATCGCGTTGGTAGGCAGGCGGAGTTCGGCTTCACATTCCGGGCAGAGATTGGTCATGGCGTTCATTCCTTTTCAGGCTAGGGTAAAAAAAACAAAACCGCCGTCCAGACAGGGTATCTGGACGGCGGGCGGCTCGTAAGGCGGTATACAGGCGCAGCGCAGCTATCCAGAGGGACGCTCCGGTTTTTTCGAGATGAACTGCTTTTTCGAGACTGCGTACATGCTTCACCTGTGCCTAGACAACAAAAAACCGCCCTTCCGGGCGGCTCGTTTCTGCGATCATCAACTCACGAAAACGAAAAAACCCGGACACTAGTCGGGGATGATTTTCGTCGCTTTTTTCGTGAAGTTGTGGACAAACATGGGTCGTACTCTCCTTAACGCCTTTCAGAATAGCAGACAAGGGCGAATCGAAGCAATCAGCAAAGTATCCGAGGTTTTCAGGGCAATCTGCACAGATCGCCCTTGTTTGTCCCGAATTCTCAAGGCTGAGTCCTGAACAGGCGGCGCACCGTCTGCCCGTATTCGATCCACTGGCGCATGTCGAGCGCGATGAACGGCTTGGCGAACACAAACGGTGAGTCTTCGACGGGTAGGACAATCGAAGTCACTTCCTCCGTTACGTCAGGCGTATCGGATGGCGTGGGAGTCTCGGATGCCGGTGGTGTATCGGACGGCGTTGGCGTCTCCGACGCAGTCGGGGTCTCTGATGGAGTCGGCGTGTCGGTTGGCGACGGTGTGAAGGTCGCGGTGTCCGTCGGCGTCGGCGTATTGGACGGCGTCGGCGTGCGTGACGCGGTAAATGTCGGCGAGGGGGTGTTGCTCACTCTCCGGGTGCTCGTGGGACTCAGGGTCGCGGTGGGCGTGTTGGACGGCGTCGGCGTATTCGACGCGGTCGGCGTGATCGAGGGCGTCGGGGTGTCCGATGAGGTCGGGGTATCCGACGGCGTCAGCGTCGGTGGCGGCGGAGGCGGTGTATCGGATGGCGTCAATGTCGGCGGCGGTGGCGGCGGCGTATCCGACGGGGTGTTTGTCCATGTCGCCGGGGCAAACGTATTCGTCTGTGTCGGCGTTGGGCTGTCCTCGGTCGTTGGAGTGCGCGTCGGCGATGGGGATGCTTCGGTCGTGGGCGTACGGGTCGGCGAGGGCGATACTTCCTCGGTCGCTGTGCGCGTCGCTGTCGCCGCGACCGTCGGCTCAGTCGATGGCGTGCGCGTGGGCTGCGTC
>JACSRG010000215.1 GCA_014879865.1 Anaerolinea sp. | reverse complement strand
CACGATCACGGTGAAGAAGATCGAAGTCGTGACGCTGCCCGAATTGAGCGATGAGTTCGCCGCGCGCGTGACCAAGGACGAGGAAGCGCCGCTGACGCTGCTTCAACTGCGGATGCGGATGCGCGAGAACCTTGAGAAGTCCGCCGGGGATCAGTACCGTGAGGAGTTCTTGCGCGAGGCGATTGACAAATTCGCTGAACAAGCAGGCATCGCATTTCCTGAAGTGATGATTGCGGATCAGGTTGAGGAGTTCATGCAAGACCTCGATCAACGGCTGCGTCGTCAGGGGATCACGCTCAAGGACTATATGTCGATCTACCGGAAGTCAGCCGAGGACATGTTCGCCGATTACCGTCCGATGGCTGAGCAGACGATCAAGCGCTCGCTGATTCTGCGGGAGTTGGTAAGTTCTGAGGGACTGCAAGTGTCCAATGAAAGTATCAACGCTGAGGTGGAGCGGGTGGTCGGGCGTTTCGATGCTGATCGTCAGGACGACATTCGTAAAATGTTCGACGCGCCGCAGATGCGCGATAGTGTTGCGAACGACCTCCTGCGTGAGCAGGTGATCGACCGGATTATCGCCATCGCTAAGGGTGAAGCGCCAGAACTGGCGACCGAACCGGCGGAAGCCGTAGAAGCGGGAAATAGCACCAGCGACGAGAGTCAAAGTACGGAAGACAAAGAGGAGTCTGCCTAATGTACCCGCAAAACGTTATCCCTATGGTGATTGAGCAGGGCAGCCGCGGCGAGCGCGCGTATGATATTTACTCCCTGCTTTTGAAGGAGCGCATCATCCTCCTTGGGACGCCCATCAACGATCAAATCGCCAACTTGATCGTGGCACAGCTTTTGTTCCTACAGAGCCAAGACCCGGAACGTCAGATTCAGATGTTCATCAACTCGCCCGGTGGTGTGGTCTATTCGGGCATGGCGATCTATGACACGATGCAGCAGATCAGCGCTCCGGTGGCGACGACTGCCGTCGGGATCACCGCCAGCTTCGGCACGGTGCTGCTGACTGCCGGGGCGAAGGGGCTGCGTTATGCGCTTCCGAATGCCACCATCCACATGCACCAGCCGTTAGGTGGGGCACAGGGACAAGCTTCCGATATCGTCATTCAGGCGAACGAAATCATGCGCTTGAAGGAGCGCCTCAATCAAATCCTCGTGTTCCACACGGGGCGCGAACGCGAAGTCATCGAACGCGACACTGACCGCGACATTTATTTCAGCGCGCAGCAGGGGGTCGAATACGGCTTGATCGACTCGGTTCTCGAAAGCTCGAAGGTGCCAGTGGGAGCATTAGTGAAGTGAATTTTTCACCAACGAACCAACGCTGTTCGTTTTGCCGGCGCAGCCACGATGAAGTTGAACGCTTGATCGCGGGACCGGATGGCGTGTTCATCTGCGATAACTGTGTCGAGTTGTGCCAGCGGATTCTGTTCGAGGAAAACCCGAATCAGGTCCGTGACGATATGGATATCAACTTGGAGCGACTGCCGTCGCCGCGCGAAATCATGACGCGGTTGGATGAGTATGTTGTCGGACAGGATCATGCCAAGCGTGTGTTGAGCGTGGCGGTCTACAACCACTACAAGCGCATCCGCAGCGGTGGCGTGGCGAACGGCGTGGAGTTGGAGAAGAGCAATATCCTGATCGTTGGTCCGACGGGCAGTGGCAAGACGCTGTTGGCACAGACGTTGGCGCGCATCCTTGATGTGCCGTTTTGCATCGCCGATGCGACGTCGCTGACCGAGGCGGGCTACGTGGGCGAAGATGTCGAGAACATCCTGCTCCGCCTGATTCAAGCTGCCGATGGTGATATCGCGCGGGCGGAAAAGGGCATCGTCTACATCGACGAAATCGACAAGATCGCACGGAAGTCGGCGGATAACCCGTCGATCACCCGCGATGTGTCGGGCGAAGGCGTGCAGCAGGCGCTGCTGAAGATCGTCGAAGGCACACTGGCGAACGTTCCCCCACAGGGTGGACGCAAGCATCCGCATCAAGAATTCTTGCAGGTCGATACGTCGAACATCCTGTTCATCTGCGGCGGCACCTTTGCCGGGATTGAAGATGTGATCGGCAAACGTGTCGGCGGCAAGGGCGCACTCGGTTTCAATGCGCAGAAGAACGAAGAGCGGGTCAACGTGGCGGACAAACGCGAACTGCTCGAACATGTCGCTCCCGAAGACTTGATTCAGTATGGTTTGATCCCCGAATTTGTGGGACGACTGCCGGTGCTGGTCAATGTCGAGCCGCTGGATCGCGCTGCGCTGATGCGTATCTTGGTCGAGCCGAAGAACGCACTGGTCAAGCAGTATCAGCAGCTTCTCGCCCTCGATGGGCTGGAACTTGCGTTCGAGGACTCGGCGCTCGGCGCTGCTGCCGACATCGCGTTGAAGCGCGGAACTGGCGCACGCGGTCTGCGTTCGATCATCGAGAGCCGCCTGCTGGACGTGATGTTTGAAGCGCCGGGACGCAAGGATATTCAGCGCGTCGTGGTCGATGCCAGTGTTATTCAAGGCGATACACCCCCGCTGATCTTTACCAGTGAGGGCGAGAAGGTCGCGTGGGCGCAGAACGGCAACCTCGATACCGCAGCGTAGTGCGGCGGTTTTCCGTCGAATATCTCCCTAAAACAAAACAGAAGCCCCTCGATGTCGAGGGGCTTCTGTTTTGTTTTAGGATGAGATGCTTGGGTTAGCGCTCCGGGGTCAGCAGGACAACCTCCGCAGCATCGCCCACTTCACGTTGAAACACTTGGGCATCGACTCGATTCGTCCCGCCCGACGTAATGCTCCAATTCGACGGAATCGCCCACCGTGGACGCATCTGCTGGATGGCGAGTGCTGCCTCGAAGGGAGTCAGCGTCCCGTTGCCGTCGATAGGGAGAATGGCGATATCGGGATGGATAGATGCCATCTCCGGGATCAGCTTGGTATCACCTGCATAGTAGATGTCGTAGTAGTTCAGCGAAATCACGAAACCTAATCCGCCCTCTTGCCGGCTGTGACGTGAATCATCGGGAGAGTATGCCGGGACAGCCTTGATGCACGCCCGCTCGACAGCGATGCTTTGCCATGGCAGCAAGACTTCGCAGCCGGGGATTTCGCGCGCGACTCGTTCATTGCCGATCACACGGGTGTGTTCACCACGCAGCTTGGCAATATCGGCAAGGGAACAGTGGTCATAGTGGTCATGGGTGACAAGGATGATGTCGGCGGGGCGCTCAGATCGGGTAATGCGCCAAGGATTGATATATATCAGCGGAGTGCCAGTGATTGCGAAAGTGCCGTGTCCAAACCAGCTAATATGATCGATCATTGTGCTCTACTCGGATGTACGATAGCTGCTCCATGTAATCTTGTGTAATCTTACCTCGTGTTACTCGTCTAGACAAGAATTTCTTCCTACTCTCAACGCAAATTGCCTGCGCGCGTACAAAGTCACGCTATAATTCTAGAGTACGCGGTTGTGTACTAGCTAGCTGCCGGTTTTCCAAGTGTCACTAAGGATATGATGATGAGCGACCGTCCCATCACTCGAATTACACCCCCCTCTAAGCCGAACACTCCAGCGCCGCGTCCGACCGGCGAACTAGGCGGGGTTTGGAATCCGCCGCCGCTCACTACGCTGAATGATACCGGACTCAACTTACTTGCTGTCGCCGATCTCGTACTCAAAGTCCTGTACTTTGGCGGCTACATGCCCGGTCACGCGATTGCCGACATCGTCAAGCTGCCCTTCACCGGTGTCCTCGATTCGGTGATCGACTTCCTCAAGCGCGAAAAATTCATTGAAGTCAAGGGGTCTGGCGGGCTGGGTGAAGCGAGCTTCCAGTATTTGATTTCCAACTTGGGAGCGGCGAAGGCGCGCGAAGCGTTGGAACGCTCCCAATACGCTGGCGCTGCTCCGGTGACGCTTCAGCAGTACATCGCGGCGATGAAGGCGCAAAACCGGGAACGCCTGCTCGTCCACGAAGAACAGATGAAGACAATCACCAATCATCTGGTTATCTCGGATGATATGTTAGCGCGTGTTGGTCCGGCGATCAACTCCGGACGTTCCATGTTTCTCTACGGTCCTCCCGGCAATGGGAAGACGACCGTCGCGGAACAGGTCGGGCGGTTGGTACTCGGTGACACCATCTGGATTCCGTATGCCTTTGATGTAGACGGGCAAATTGTCCGTGTGTTCGATAATGTGAACCATGAAGTGTCCGACGACCCCACGCTTAAGTTGGGGACAGGGGTCATGGCAGACCCGCGCTGGATTCGTATTCGCCGCCCGATGATCATGGTCGGCGGTGAATTGACACTCAGCGGGCTGGACTTGGTTTACGACACGATCAACAAGTACTACGAAGCCCCGTTCCAAGTGAAAGCCAACGGCGGCATGTTCCTGATCGACGACTTTGGACGCCAGCAGGTGCGCCCACGCGATCTGCTCAACCGCTGGATCGTCCCGCTCGAAAAAGGCGTCGATTTCCTCACGCTGGCAACCGGGCGCAAGATCGAAATCCCGTTCTTCGTGCTGATTGTGTTCTCGACCAATATCGACCCGCGTGACTTGGTGGACGAAGCCTTCCTACGCCGTATCCGGCACAAGATCGAGATCACCGACCCGACTTACGAGCAGTTCCGGGAGATTTTCAAACGCGTTTGTGCGGCGAAAGGGGTCAAGTACGACGAACAGGCGCTGGCGTACTTGCTGAAGGAATGGTACATCAGCAAGAACCGTGCTCTGCGTGCGGTGCATCCGCGTGATCTCATCAATCAACTGCTGGACATCGCGACGTATTTGAATCGACCGCCGGTGTTGACGAAAGAGATGATTGATCGTTCTGCCGCGTCCTATTTCGTGAATCTCGAATAATCGACTATGAACAGGATCTATAACGGGGCAGCGATTCCTCGTTATCAGGTGTTCGTCCTCGATGATGGCGAGTTTGTCGTCCAGTGGAACGAGACTTCAGTTCAGAACCTGATGACAGGGCAGTATCGCCCGTACACGTTTCACGACTTTGGGCACTTGATTCATGATTTCGAGCTGGAACGCCTGAAAACGGCGGGGGTGATCGAGCATTACAACCGTACCTACGTGTGGATCTATGCGCTGCCGGAGAACAACCGGTTTGGCGGGCTGCGCACACAGGAACATTCCAGCGGACGGGTGCGCCTGTACTACCTGAATACCACGCTGCCAGCATCTCGATTCGACGAGGTGCTGGATCGCTTTCAAACGCTCAACTTGATGGATCAGTATTGGGCGACCGAACATGACGGCGTTGTGGCGATTTTCGGGAAGGATGAAAAGCCGTTTGTGCAGTTGAAGGATGCGGAGAGCGTCCAGCGGCAGTTAAGCGCCGTTGCGCCAGATTTGTTCGGCGCGACCGCCGTTGCCTTCATCGAGATGTCGCGTTCGGAAGTCGCGCTCAAGTCGCCGGAACTGGACTCGCTCGACCTCGATGTTATCATCGCGGCGCAGTCGGACACGACCACGTTGAAGGGGAAGCGGGCGGTCGTCATCGTCAAGGATGATCGCGAGTCACACGAGATTTGCCAGCAGCTTGGATCGCTGTTGATGGATGTCTGTACCGCCCGGACGGGGAGTGAGGCGCTGCAAGTGCTTCAGGAGCAGCCGCCGCATGTCGTCGTGATGGAACTCCAACTGCCGGATATGCACGGCTATGAAATGCTGGCAAAAGTGCGTGAGATGAACTTCTCCGTACGGGTGATCGTCTTGGCTGAGCCGAGCGCCGCCGAGTCGGATCAAGTGTTCGCGCTGACGATTGCGCGCGTCGATGGCTACCTTGTGAAGCCGATCAGCCTGCCGCTGCTCCGTCAGACCGTTTGGGAAGCGCTCAAGGAGTGAGGCTGGCTCAAACTCCCATTGTCTTTTGCTCTGGCGACAAGTAGACTCAGAACGCATCGACAAGCGCAACTGTGAGCGATTGCCATTATGTCTGAAGTGCCATGGGCAAGCAAAATGCGCCGCGTTCACGCGGAATGGATGGCTCCTGAGGAAGTCGTGCAGCAAGTGCGGCTTCACTATTTCGAGGCGATCAACTGGCTGCATGACAGCCTGTTTGGTTCATGGTCAGGACAGTGGTCGGGCGCGTCGGCATATCTCAGCGGCGCATTTCTCAAACAGCATCATCAAGCCCTGTTGTCGGCACGCGAAGGGAATCTCTCGTTCGTCGTCGGCGTACTGCGCTGCGATCACATCCTCGAAGTGCGGCATTTCAGCGAACTGGGCGACGACTGCCTGATTGTGGATCACCAATTTGGGCGGCGCATGGCGACCTACAACCGCGAGACGCAGGAACGGTCACATACGCAGGACTTGGGAGATGGCTCGGTCGTTTATCGCCTGCGCTACGACTCCAAGGCGCGGCGTTGGAAGATCGAAGCGTTCGTCCAAGAGCTCCCAATGGGGTGGGTCAAGACACGCCGCCGGATGGTCGAGACCACCATGCTCGCACCGTATACCGGGCGTGATTCTTGAGCGAAGCGCTCACGGTTTCCACTCACATCGTTAGGCAGACTACGTGGCAGTTACAACCTTTGTCACCGGCGGCACCGGTTTTCTGGGGCGTCACCTTGTCCCTGCGCTGTGCCGCGCGGGACATCATATCCGCGTTCTAGCACGCGATCCCGATGCCCACGTGTGGCTGCGACAGTATCCTGATCTCGAAATCGTGCGCGGCGATGTAACGGATGCATCATGTCTGCGTGATGCGGCGCGGGGCTGTGACTACGTCGTTCACGCGGCGGGTTACTTCCGCTTCTGGGGCGAACAGGCACAGTTTGACGCGACCAACGTCGCCGGTACTGAAAACGTGCTGCGCGCCGCGCGTGACGCCAAGCGAATCATCCATATCTCGACCGTCGCCCTGATCGGTACGCCGGACGGGATTGTCGATGAGCAGCATCCGGTCAACCCGAGCGACAATTACCAGCGCAGCAAGTACAAAGCCGAGCAGACAGCGCTGCGTCTGCACGCAGAACAGGGCGTTCCGGTCGTCGTGCTGCGTCCCGGCGCGTTCTATGGTCCACTGGGGACTTACGCATTTAACCGGCTGTTTTTCAAAGACCCGATGCGCGGCATCATCATGCAGATCAACGGGGGCAGTTACGTCACGTTTCCCGTTTACGTCGCCGACGTGGCGCAGGCGATCCTGCGCGCTTTCGAGTTTGGGCGCGCCGGCGAAACCTACAACGTCAGCGGCGAGTCGCTGACGCACAAAGCCGCGTTTGACATTATCTGCCGCGAGGCGCAGCTCCGGTATCCGCGCCTGAATATCCCCGGTTGGCTCGGCGTGTCATTTGCGCGCGTGCTCACCGTACTAGCGGATGTCGTGCGGCACGAACCGTTCTACCCGGTGACGCTGCGCTCGTATGTGTATAATTACTGGCGCGTCTCCAGCGACAAGGCGAAGCGCGAACTGGGGTTCGTGCCGACGCCGTTCGCAGAGGGGGCGCGGCGAACGATTGCGTGGTATCGGGCAGGGCAGCCTGACCACATTGCGGAAGTCGAGTGCTGATGATCGATCAAGTCAAGATATTTGTGCAAAGCGGTGACGGCGGCGATGGCGCGATTGCCTTTCGCCGTGAGAAGTTCGTGCCGCACGGCGGACCCGCCGGTGGGGATGGCGGGGATGGCGGCGACGTGATCTTCAAGGTCAACCCGAAGATCAATACGCTCGCGGTGTTCAGCAAGCGCATTCATTTTAAAGCGACTCCCGGCGAACGCGGCGGACGCTCGAACAAAGCCGGGGCGGACGGCGATGATGTGGTGATCGAAGTGCCGCCGGGAACGATGATCCGGCGGGCGGATGACAACACACTGCTCGCCGATCTGGTGCGCCCCGACGAATCGGCAATCATCGCCAAAGGCGGGCGCGGAGGACGCGGAAACGCGCGCTTTGCTTCTGCTGCCAACCAAGCGCCCCGCATCGCCGACAAGGGCGAAGCGGGCGTCGAGATGTGGGTCGTGCTGGAACTGCGGTTGATCGCAGATGTGGGGATTGTCGGCGTGCCGAATGCGGGCAAATCGACGCTGCTCTCGGTGATCAGCAACGCGCGCCCCAAAATCGCCGATTACCCGTTCACCACGCTGGAACCGAACTTGGGCGTGGTCGTGCTGGACATGCATGATCTGGTGGTCGCGGACATACCCGGTCTCGTCGAAGGCGCACATATGGGCGTCGGCTTGGGGCACTCGTTTTTGCGCCATATCACCCGCACGCGCATGATCATCCACCTGCTGAACGGTGCGAGCGATGATCCGGTCGCCGACTACAACCAGATCAACGCCGAACTCGCGCTGTATGACGAGAAGTTAGGGCAGAAACCGCAGATCGTCGTCGTCAACAAGCTGGATTTGCCTGACGTGCAGGCGAAATGGACGGAGATCGAAGGGGCGCTCAAGGCGCGCGGTGTCGAGAACCCGATGATGATCTCGGCAGCAACCCGCTTGAATGTGCCAAAGCTGATCGGTCGGCTGTTCGAAGAATTCT
>JACSRG010000193.1 GCA_014879865.1 Anaerolinea sp. | reverse complement strand
CACGTCGCCCAAGCGGGCGACCCGAACGGCGAACTCGTCATCCTGCTGCACGGCTTCCCCGAATTCTGGTACGGCTGGCGCAAGCAGATCGATTACTTGGTCAAAGCGGGCTACCGGGTGTGGGCTCCTGATCAGCGCGGCTACAACCTGAGCGAAAAGCCCGCCGGGGTTGACGCCTACCGCATAAGCAACCTCTCCGACGATGTGATCGGCTTGATCGACGCTGCCGGACGGGATCAGGCGTATGTCGTCGGGCATGACTGGGGCGCTGCCGTCGCGTGGACGGTCGCCATCCGCTACCCGGAGCGCGTCAAGAAGCTGGCGATCCTCAACGTGCCGCATCCGACGATCATGCTTAAGAATGTCCGCGAGAAGCCGTCGCAGATGCTCAAGAGCTGGTATATCGCCTTCTTCCAGATTCCGTTTCTGCCCGAATTCCTGACCACCTTCGGCGACGCTCAGTTGGGTGCGCAGGCGTTGATCGGCTCAAGCAAGCCGGGGACGTTCAGCGATGAAGACATTGCGCAGTACGTCCGCGCGTGGAAGCAGCCCGGCGCGATGACTGCGATGATCAACTGGTATCGGGCATTGGGACGGGGGCGCGATGACGGGCTTTTCCGCAGCGGCGCACGAGTCAAACCGCCGACGCTGGTGATCTGGGGCGCGCAAGATCGCTTCCTCGAACGCGAAGGCGGACAGCAAAGCCTCGCCTACTGCGACGACGGGCGCGTTGTCTACTTCGAGGACGCGACGCACTGGGTACAGCATGAAAAAGCAGGCGAGGTCAACACCCTGCTGAGCGAGTTTTTCAGGTAGAGATCGAACCTCAAAGCCCACAGTTCCCGCGATAATTCGTATCGTGTTTCGGGTGCAATAATTCTCTTCACATTTCCCCGCGCCATCCGCATTTAGATTACGCATTCTATTAGATTTGTATGGAGACAAATGACGTGGCAAGTTTCACTGTCGAGCGCGGCGGCGTGACCCGAACCGAGTATGCCATTGAGGTCACGAACTTACGGAAGTCCTTTGGGAAAGTCGAAGTCCTCAAGGGGTTGAACTTACGAGTTCAGCGGGGATCTCTGCTGGCGTTGTTGGGACCCAACGGCGCGGGCAAGACGACGACTATCCGCATTTTATCGACCCTGCTCCGCCCCGACTCTGGCAGCGTGCGTGTGTTCGGGCATGATGTCGTCCATGAAGCCGACGCTGTGCGCCGCCGCGTCAGCTTGACAGGTCAGTTCGCCTCGGTCGATGACGACCTGACCGGCTTTGAAAATCTTGTGCTGGTCGCCCGGTTACTTGGTTTTTCGTGGACTCAAGCGAAAACCCGTGCCACAGAACTGCTCAATGCCTTCGGGTTGGAAGAAGCCACAGATCGGCTGGTGAAACACTACTCCGGCGGCATGAGACGGCGGCTGGATATTGCCGCCAGCATCGTAATCTCGCCGGACATCCTCTTTCTGGATGAGCCAACAGCGGGGCTGGATCCGCGCAGCCGTCGCTACGTCTGGGACATCGTTCGCACGCTGGTCAACGCCGGAACCACAGTCCTTCTGACGACGCAGTATCTCGAAGAAGCGGACCAACTGGCGGATCGGGTCGTCATCATTGATCATGGGACGGTCATTGCGGATGGCACGATTGGCGAACTCAAAGCGTCGGTTGGATCGGGTGCGCTGCATATCCGCCTGCGCGATCCCCAGCGGCGTCCCGAAGCAGAACAAATCGTCGCCCAAACCCTGAACGCTGCAGTTACGCTCGAACCCGATCCATCGGCGCTGTCGGCACAAGTGTCTGATCCCGAATTGGTGGCGAATACGCTCACCAGACTTTCGCGCGCGGGCATCGTCGTGAATGATTTCTCGCTTGGTCAGCCCAGTCTGGACGATGTGTTCCTCGCGCTGACCGGTCAGCCGGTTGAAGATCAAGTTCACGTTAAGGAGACGGTACAATGACGACAATCGACTTGCAGCAGGCGGGCATTAAGCCCGTCGATGAAGCAACGCTGCGTTCGGCGCTGGCGGCTCAGGCACGTCCGCGCCGACCTAACGCGCTGGCTGCGTCGCTTACGCTGGCATGGCGCGCGCTGCTCAAGCTCCGGCACTCGCCCATGCAGTTGTTCGACGTCACCATGTTCCCGATCATGATGACGCTCATGTTCACGTTCCTGTTTGGCGGCGCAATCGCGGGAACAGTTGGGGAATACGTGCAGTTCCTCATTCCCGGCATTTCGGTCATGACAGTCGCTATGATCAGCATGTATACGGCGATGGGGCTCAGCACCGACATCGCCAAAGGGATCTTTGATCGCTTCCGTTCGCTCTCGTTCTGGCGTCCCGCCGTCCTTGTCGGCGCGCTGCTCGGTGATGGGGTTCGCTATTCGCTGGCGGCGCTGGTGGTCTTTGTATTGGGCTTCATTCTCGGATTCCGTCCCGGCGGCGGTATTATTGGGATGATCGCCGCGCTGGCGATCATGCTCATTTTCGCCTTTAGCCTTTCGTGGATCTGGACGCTGATCGGCTTGCTGATCCGCACGCCGGAATCGGTCATGATGGTGACTTCGATGGCGTCGTTTCCACTCACATTCGCCAGCAACATCTTTGTCGATCCGCAAACCATGCCCCAGTGGCTGCAGGTCGTCGTCGGGATCAATCCCGTCAGCCATGCGACGACAGCCGTGCGCGGACTCATGCACGGTACAGCAACCTCCAGCGATATTGTCGCGGCGTTCATCGCATGCGCGGCATTGATCGTCATCTTCGCCCCGCTGACCATGTATTTCTACAACACCAAGAACTCGCGCTAACGCCCCGAAAAGCCCATGCCTCCCGAATTTGGGAGGCGTGGGGCTGACGTTCGGCAGTATTTCCCCTACTCGCTCATATCGTAGCGTTCGACGCCAACGAAATATGCGCCGACGCTCTCGTTAGTGCGCCCTAGAATGCGAATCACATATTCGCCCGTGCGCGGCAGTTCACAGGTGAACGTGACGTTGTTATCCCCTTGCAAAATGCGGTCGCGCGCGCAGTCATCGGCGATGTTGCGCCCGCCGGGAGCAACCACCGCCACGTTCCGGCTGACGCGGTTCGCGGTCAGCGAGAGGAACTGCACGTAAATCAGCGCGGTATCGCCTTCCACCCCGTCGAACTTGTACTCATGCAGATAGCCATTATCGAGTACATCAGTATCGCGGACTTGCGCGGGTTCGCTCTGCGCCGCTGCGACCGCCATGACCGCATCATCGCCCGCCTGTGCCAGCGGCACACCTTCGACCTCGGTCACGGGCTTCGGACCGCCCGTCACCTGAATCACCAAGCCGATAGGACCCGACACCACGCCGATCATGTTGAGCGTGAGCAGCGAACACGATGAGCCGAGCAGGAACACGCCGAGCAGAGTCAGGATCCGCCGCGTCCAGTTGACCGGCTTGCGCTTGACCTTCTTCAGCGGCAGCAAATCCTTCTCGTTGATCTGGACTTTCACGGGTTCGGGGATGCCGCCCGGTCGCGCGCCCTCCAGCTTGAGCAGCAGGCGATTCGCGTCCGTGTGATACGGGTCGAGTGCCAGCGCGCGGCGCAGGCAGTCGATGGCTTGTTCGCGGGTCGCGCACGCCTTCGACGCGAGCACCCACAATTCCGGTGTTGGTTGTCTGAGCAAAGGACGGAGGAGTTCTTGGGCTTTTTTCTTGTCGCCCGCAGTCAAAGCATCGCGGATGGGTTGCAAGTTGGCAGCCATGAGTCACCTATGAGCGCACACAAAATAATCAGAGGGATAAGCACCAGCCAATCCCTCTGATCATACAACTCTATGTCTGTAGGCGATTCGACCGCCACAGATTTTTTACGTTATTCACCTTCGCCAATCGTGAACAGCAACCCTGCCCCGCGTCCGTAGACTTCGGGGAAGTAGAATTCATACGCTGTCGGCGGGATGACGTTGTATTCGCCCGCCAGCCCCGCGCGGATCGAATAGGTGTACTCGTAAGTTCCGGCGGGTAGATAATCGGCGTACAGCACGACCTTCTCGTCGCGGAACTCGGTGTGGTTGAAGTACCACCAGCCCCAACCGTACGCCAGCGGATTCCCGTCGGCGCTGACTTCCGGCTGCGTGCCGATCTGCTGGCTGGTGCTCAGGTTCGGATCAACCGCGTCCGTCCCGGCGGGGATCGGGTCTTCGATCACCACATAATGCACCGCGTTCGGCACGATGATCGTCAGCCGCACCTGCACCGTGTCGCCGACATTCGCCGACGTGACGGCTTCCCCGTCGAGCGTATAGCGGCGGTCTACGATGATGCCGCGATCCAGCGGTTCGACTTCCGGCACGGGCAGGAACACGCGCAGATGCGCCGTGTAGTACAGCGCGCCTTCGCCTGCTGTCCGGCTGATCACCAGTTCGTTCGCCGTTTGCAGTATCGCATCTGCTGCGCCGTCAGCGACCCCGGCGATCAACTGCCACTGACTGCGCGGATCGGTCACCTGCTCGCTGATCTGGGTTTCGCCGTTTAGCGCGACTTCGAAACCGTAATCCGGCTCAAGCTCGCCCGTCGTGACCATCCAGTCGGTCAATGCCATGACCGCCCACGCGGTTTCCTGCGTCGTCTCCCATGCGTCTGCCGTCCGCTGCGTGACTAGATAGCGCACGACGTTCGGCAGCAGGTCGTTACCGGCGTCCACCTGAATCAGCGCTTGCAAGATGATCGCCGTCGAGCGCGTGTCGGTGTTCCAGTTCCAGTAGTCGTTGACTGCCTCGTCCCAATGTGCGCCCGTCGCGCTGAGGATCGCCGCGCTGTACAAGCCCGACACCAGTGTGTCGATCCGCGCATCGTCCGGGTTGATCATATCCAGCGCCATCAGCAGATACGCCTGCGCGTACAGCGCCAGTCGATCCCGGCTTTCGTAGAGCGTCGTCGTCCGCGCAATATCCGGCGCGCCGGAGCGTGCCAGCGCATACAGCACGAACGCCTGCCGGTTCAAGCGCCACGACTCGACACTCAAGCCGGGGGTGATGAACGTCGAACGCAGGTAGCTCTGCGCCCGCCGGATCACGCCATCATCGACCGGGAAACCCTGCTGCTGCGCCTCGTACAAGCCGATCAGCGCGTATGCCGTCGTCAGTTGGTTGCTCGGACTCGTCACGAACCAGCCCCACCCGCCATCCGACTTCTGGAAAGCGTACAACTGCTGAAGTCCGTAGTTGACGTTGGTCAGCAGACCGGCGCGGAGCATCGGGTCTTCCAGCCCGAACGCCGTCAGCGCGCGGTAGGTCATGATGTTCGGCAGGAAGCGGCTCACCGTCTGCTCCACGCATTGATGCGGGAAGTTTTCGAGGTATTCCAGCCCGTCAATCGTCGTCGCCGCCAGTGATGCATCGACCTGCACGTCGAGATAGGCTTCGTTCACCTCGAACTGATCCGGCAGCACGATTTGTTCCGTGCGCGACCCTTCCGCCTCCAGCATCCCTGCCGTGCCGACCGTTTCCGGCACTTCATAGCGATAGACCGGCAGCCAACCATCCTGCGCCAGCGGCGGAATACTCGCGTCAGCGTATTGTCCGGCGCTGTCCACCGCCGAGAAGGTGAAATCGACCTGCGTAACGTCGGGGATGGTGATGTCCCAATCGACCCGCGCCCGCTGCCCCGCCGGGATGGTGATCTGCTGTGCGCCGCTCAAGTCGCTGATCGTGTTCGAGGTCAGGTTGACATCGACCGTCAAATCTTCGTCCGTGTTATTGTTGACCACCGCGCCGAGCGTTGTCTGATCGCCGACCACGAAGAAGCGCGGCGTCACTGGACGGATCAGCAGCGGCTTGGTGCTCAACAGATCGAACGTATCCTGCCCGACCAGCATATTCCCGTCGTCACCAAGTGTCAGCGCGCGCGCGTCGAGCCGCCACGTCGTCAGGTTGTCCGGCAGCGTCACGCTGAAGGTCGCCGTGCCGTTTTCGTCGGTCACGATGTGCGCGTTCCAGTACGCGGTATCGACGAAATCTTCGCGGATGTCGAAGATACCGCCCTCGCCAAAGCCGCCGCCACCGCCCTTGATCGTATCGAGCACCGTCTGCGTGATTTGATCGACGTTGATCGTCAGCGGGGTCGCCGTGCGCACGCCGAGTCCCTGCTGCCCGTAGAAATGTCCGAGGATCGGCGGGCTGTTCGGGTCGGCAATCGACAGCGACGCCAGATCGGTCAAGCCGACGCCGACCTCAGCCGATACCGGAGTCCCTGCGTAGTCGGTCGTGCGCACGGTGTACGTCACCGTGTCGCCGGGACCCGCCTGCTCGACATCCGGCGTGATCTCGATGGTGATTTCCTTGCGTTCGTTATCGACCGCCAGTTGAATCAAGCCCATGCGGAAGGCTGCCACCGGGTTCGTCTCGTCCACGCCCTTGACCAGCACCACGCTCAGGAAGATATTCGGCGCGAACTCGTCGGTGATCGGCAGTTCGTACAGGTATGAATTGCTTTCCAGCGTGATCCGCTCCGCCGTCAGCACGCCGCCGCGCTCGACCGTGATCAGCGCTTCCGTCGTCCCTTGGAACGGCGAGGTGATCAGGATTTGCGCCGTGTCCCCGACTTCATACGAATCGCGGTCGGCGATCAAGTCGATGCGGTTGCTGTTCTGCTGCCGCCACGACACATACTGGCGGCTGGCGATCCAGATCGTATCCGCCGAGATGACCTCGTTGCCATTCGCGTCGATGGTGGACGCCTTCAGCTTGAAGATGCCGCCGTTTGGCGGGGTGAACGTGAACTGCGCTTCGCCGTCTTCGTCGGTCAGCACTTCGCCCGCACTGATCGGGATTTCTTCGACTTCATACGACCATGTCGTGCGCCCGAATTCGTCCTGTTCCTGCACGCTCGACCAGCGCCGTTCGACCACTTCCACGTTGATCGTCTGGTTGGCGACAGGTTCGCCCTCCCAATCGACCGCGATCAGGTTGAAGGTCGAAACGTCACCTTCCAGCCCGACGTACTCTTCGGGCGTCACGCCGACGTAGATCAAGCCCTTATGCACGATCACGTTCGCGCGTCCGCTGACCGCCTGCGCGCTTTCGTCCGTCACCGTCGCTTCGATGGTGTAGGTAAAGCTCTGCGTCGCGTCTTCCAGTTCGGCAGGGATCTCGATCACCAACTGCCCGTTCGCGTCGGTGACGCCTTCGCCGCTGGTGATCAACCCGCCGCCACCGCCGTAGATTTCGCTTGCGCCGGAGTCCGGGTCATAGTCGATGAAGCTGTAACGGTCGCGAAGATCGGCGTTGAAGTAGTACGGCGACGACACGACGTTGTATTCCACGTTCGCATTGCTGACCGCGCCGCCGAAGAAGTAGCGGCTGTCCACCGTCACGCGGATCGTATCGCCTTGCACGACTTCCGCCTGTTCCGGCGTCACAGTCACTTGGAATTCGGGCAGACGATATTCCGCCACGCCGAATGTGACGCTGTTACCCGAATCCCACCACTGCTCGGTATCCGGCAGCGGCACGAAGACGCGGTAGTAGCCGAGCGCCGCATCCGCCGCGAGATCGAACTGCCCGCTGAACGTGCCGAACGGCGTCACGTCGAGCGTCATCGTCGTCACGATCTGCCCTTCGGGGTCTTCGATCTGCACATCGACGGTATCGAACCCGGTCGAGGTATAGCGCATGTCGTCACGCGCGCGCACGATTCCCCGGAAATACACGGGCTGATTCGGGCGGTAGAGCGGACGATCCGTATAGACGTAAGCGCGGTACTGCGCGGAGAAATAATCGGTCGGCAGGTTGAAGTACCAGCCTTCGATCCCGTCCGACCACGAACTGAACGCCACGCCGAAGTTCGAGCCGTCGGCGAGCAAGACGCGCACTTCGCTGTACAGATCGTTCTGGCGCGGCAGTGTGATCCGCGCGATGCCTTCGGCGTCAGTCGTGCCGTCGCCGACGCGCTCGCCGTTCTGGTTGTAAACCGTCAGCGGCGCTCCGGCGACCGGTTCGCCCGTGTTGACGTTCGTCACCCATGCCAGCACGCCGTCAATCTCCTGCTTGAGCGTGATATTGACCGTACCGACGATCAAAATGTGATCATTGCCGTAATATCCGCCTGTCGGCAGTTCCGGCGCGGTTGCGCGCAGGCGATAGACGCCCGGCGGCAGCGCGTCGCCATCCTCATCGGTCACGGCGACCGGGGTGCGCTCGGCGGCGTCCGCCAGATCAATGAAATACTCGCCGGTGATGCCTTCTGCCACCCATGCCAAGCGTTCATCGCGCAGCCGCACCTGCCACCACACGATTTCGTTGGCGCACACCGGACCGCCGACGATGGGCAGCCGGTAATCCTGATACAGCAGCGTCAACACCTCACCGTCCGGGGCGCTGGCGCGGGCGCGCACGGCATCCGTCGCAATCACAACGGCGACATCACCCACCTGCAAGCGCGACTCCGGCGCTCCGGGGCAGTCGATGCTGGTATCGCCGAGGCTGAGCAGTTCGTAGCGGCGCGCGTTTTCCGGCGCAACCGAGGGGATCGTCCACTGGCGCAGCAAATCGGCGGAAAGCGAGT
>JACSRG010000194.1 GCA_014879865.1 Anaerolinea sp. | reverse complement strand
CCGTTTCCCTGTTTTTGACAACTGTGCTACCCAACTTGCGCGGGTCGCGGGCTGCGCCGTTCAGCACGCCATTTTCGTGCATCGACGCGGCTGAGGCAGCCTCCGCCAGCCGCTTTTACCCCCCCGAATCTCCTCCCAAGTCGCTGAGACGGTCATCCAGCCCGGTTTGCGATGTGTATGTACTTTTGAGCGAGAAACCCGACGCCCGCGCATTTTGTATACTCTGCCCGCAAAGGGGGTGAGGATGAACGCTCTAGGCGAACGAACGTGGTTTGAACTTCGGGCGGCGGCGCTGGCAGCGGGCTGCCGTTTCAACACGCAGTGGACAAAACAGCAGGCGCGCGAACAGGTCTACACGCAGATCATGGAACCGTCGCGGTTGCGGCGGAATCTGCGCGGCTTGGGTCAAGCCGAACGACATGCTTTGCAGCGGCTGCAGGCGGCAGGTGGCACGCTGCCCCTTCACCGCTTCACGCGGGACTACGGCAGCATTCGCCCGTGCCGCCAGCGCCCGCATGATGCACCGAAGCCGTGGATCGCGCCGCATTCGCCCGCTGAACGATTATGGCTCGCCGGATTCATCGAAATCACCCGCACGCGCCCGCAGCAAATCTGCCTGACCGGGGAAGCCGCGGCGATACTGCCGCCCTTGCCCGCGCCGCGTCCGCTGACTCTGCCCACCCTGCCCGCAGTCGAATCGGCGCGTGCCGCCCTGTGTCTCGATGTGGCGATTTTTCTAGGATCACTGCTCGCGGAGGATGCGTGCCCCTTGTCGGGATGCTGGCTGTCGCCCCGCAGCCTCCGGAGGATCACTGCGCGCCTATCACAACCCGACGATCTGGTTCGAGTTCGCAGCGAACGGCGCGCCGGACGCATCGCCTTCATCCATTACCTTGCGCTGGCAGCCGGCTTGATCAGCGTACAAGACAGTTTTCTCAAGCCGACGGTAGCGGTTTGGGAATGACTCGCGCTGGTACGCGAAGCGCGCTGGCACGCCTTGTGGTCGGGGCTAGAACAGGATCGAGCGGCGGACAGGTGGTGGCGGCGCTTCCGACTGCCGGAACTCTCGCCCGCCCTCTGGTCGGCGCTGACACGGTGGCTGCTGCTGCTGGCACCGGGCGACTTTGCGCCGGAGTCGTTGATCGACGCGCTGCGCCCGTATCTCACGCCGGGTGAGGCGATCAATCTCGCTGAACAGACTCGGTTCGTCATAGAGTCGGTCTTTGCACCCTTAGGATGGGCGCGCTGGACGAGCGACCGTGTCACGATTTTGCGCGCCGTCCTGCCCGCTGATCAGCCGTCGCTGCTGCACTTCTCACAAGATCGCTGGACGATCACCCCTGCCGCCGCGCCACGCCTCGCGCCGCTGGTCGAACTGCTGGCGTGGGCGGCAGACGAAAACGGCAGGTGGATCGTGGACGCGGCAGCCATCCGGCGCTGCGTGGCTCAGGGCGGAAGTGCTGTGAGCGCCGCGCACTCACTGGCGGCGCTCTGCGACAGCCTTCCGATCAGCGCCTATGACCAGCTTCAAGCATGGGAACGCGCTGCGCGCGCGCTCATGCTGCGCCCGATGCTCGTCCTCACTGCCGCAGATCCCGCGCTGCTGGATCGGGTCTGCGCAGATCGCGGGCTGCGGTCGCTGATCGATCAGCCACTCTCGCGGCATCATCTCGCCGTTCGCCCCGATCAGGCAGACCGGTTGGTCCGAAAACTCGCTCGTCGTGGACACACAGTGACCGCCAAGTCCGCCGCCGTTCCCGCCGATCTTTCGGCGGCAGCTTACCACTATCTCGCCGTGCGCATCATGCAGGGGTTGAGCGGATTCACAGCCCTGCCGATCCCCGCTTCGGTGCGGCACGCGCTTGCCGCGCATCTGACAGCGGATGAAACGGGGGCGCTCGACCGGCTGGCGCAGGGCGCGCTGGACAGGGTAGCGGCGGCGCTTCAGGGCTACTGCGAAGCACCGCCGCTCATGCCGGCGAATCCGGGGGCGATCTCCGCCGCCGTCGAGCAGGCTTACGCTGCGGGAAGCGCGCTGACCATCGACTATTTCAGCCCGGCGCGCGGGGCGATCACGACGCGCTGCATCGAGCCGATCCGCCTGTATGAGCGGGGCGGGGTGCGCTACGTCGAGGCGTGGTGCGGCGCAGAAGATGACAGCCGCACCTTCCGCCTCGACCGCATCATGCGGGTGCTTCCGGTGGGTTAGCTGCCCCGCGCAGTTCGGGGTGGCGATCAAAAAACGGCGCGAACAGCCGGATCACCAGCAAGCGATCCGGCGTCGTCGACGCCAGTTCCTCGAGGAGTCCCAATTCACCGTAAATGTTGGAAAGGTGCTGCGCCACCACACTGGGGGCAATATACAGTTTGGTGGCAATCGCTTCATTATGTAAGCCCTCTGCCGTCAGGTTCAACACCTCGCGCTGGCGTCCGGTCAACCGGTGAACGTAGAAGAAGACTAAACGGGTATCGGTGATCATGCTTATTCTCCTGCTATACTCTATTTATCGCGTCACCAACACCTTATCAGACCGGCTTGAGAAACCCTGTTTAATTTTGTGTCGAGTTTGCCGTTCCTCACCTATGCTCAACAGGCGGCGCTGCACCGCGAAACCTATGCCCATGCCTTGAAGGGAATGCTGCCGTTTGGCACGGCGAAGGACTTCGCGCAGAGCGTCCTCGGGATCACGCCCGTTTATTTGAGCAACCTGCTTGATCCCGATCACAATCCGCCCAGTCCTGAACTGGCGGAACGAATCGCCAGCGCGCTTCCCGTTGATCGTGAACAGCAGCTTAGTCTGCTGGAACACATGCTGCTGGCGCGCGAGGCGTCGTCACAGGTGGAGATGGTGCTGCGCCGCCAGCAGCCAGATGCCGGGGCGATGCGCGAGGCGCACACCCAACTGCGCGATCTGTACGGGCAGACGATCCTGACGCGGACGGGAGCAGGGGCGACCACGCCGATCCTCACCCTGCATGACGCGGGCAAAACGCTCCTCACCCACCTGAGTCCTCGACTGCTTCCCCTTGTTTTTGTCGAAACCGTGCTGATAGTCCACGCGGCTCAGTGCGCGTTGAATCGCTGGATCGACGCGCTGTACCTCACCCGCGTTGCAGACACCGTCCTGCACAACGTGGCGGTGGACGACGTGCAGCAGGATTGGGAGTGGATGCAGCATCTACGGATCAACGTCTGGTACGCGGCGGCGATCACCTATCGCGATCTCAACCAGCCCAGACTTGCGCTGGACTACGTGGATCGCGCGGCGCACGAGCTGCACCGGGCGACACAGGTCAATCAATCGTTCTGGCTGCCGTATCTCTATCGAGAGAAGCTGGAAATCATGGCGCGGCTTCCCCGCTTCGCGCTTGCCGACGCGCAGTCTGCCGCCGATCACCTCTGGGCGTTGATCGACAAACAGGGCAGCAGCGCCGCTTTTGTCATGCTCATCGACCGCGCGCTGATCAACGCGCTGGTGAACTACGGCAGCAGTCGCAGCCTCAAGACCGCCGGACAACGGATACGGCGCTGGCTGGACAGCCCATTGATCGGCAGCCCGCTCCAACAGGTGATGTTCTGGCGTGCCTGTGCCCGCTATTTCTGGCGCAGTGGTCAGCGGGACACATGGCGACAGGTCATGACCCTGTTGCTCGATACGGCGACGCGCTTTGACCTGACCCATCAACTGCGCGCTGTTCAACGCGAGTACGGCAGCGCGTTGGATTCCTTCAACGTCTAATCCATTCTCCCACAACCGAAATGCTTCGCGTTTCTTTGCCCTGTTCCGCTGATTTCGCGCGCGACCCCTTCCCCTATGCTCTAGCTATCGTTTTGCAGCAGCGGAGGTGCGGTATGAGCAAGGAACAGCCAGCCAATCTGCGGAAAGTGTCCGCGTGGCGCTGGTGGTATCGGGGCTGCCTGATCACATTCGTGTTCGGGGCTGCCGGCGTGTGCATCCTGTCGTCCATCGGCATGGTGACCGTGTTTCGTTCGGCGTTGGGCTAAAGGAAGGACGATCATGTTGGAGCAGGGAACACAAGCAGCGTCCGATCAGGCGCGCGGAGTCGGCGATTGGTTGGCGGGTCTAAAATGGTCGCTGCCGCCAGACGAACCGACCGATCATGGGACATTCGTTGGAGGCGACGGCATCATCCTCGCCGGTCTGCCGGGTGGCGGCAAAAAGACGCTCTGCAATACGCTGTGGGGTTGGAATGCGATCACCGCGCCGGGCGACGCAGTTCGCCGCTATGGGCGGTTGACCTTGATCGATCTACCCGCCGACACCAGTGACATGGAACAGTTCAGCTCGCATTTTGCCGAGGCGCAGATCACGTTGTACGTGCTGGATGCCAAAGCGGGCATGAGCAGCGCAGATTTCGAGTGGGCAGCGCGGCTGCGGGCATTGAAAAGCCAGCTCGTCGTGGTTGCCAACAAGATCGATTTGCTCGACAAAGGCGCGGCACGTCAACTGCTGGCGACGCTGCGGGAACGCTTGAATGTCCCGGTGCTGGCGGTCAACGCGCAAGATGTGGTGATGGTGCAGCGGGTCTTTCTGCCCGCGCTGCTCAAAGCCTGCCCGATGGCGGCGGAATCATTGGCGAGCGAGATTAGCGGGCTGCGGCAGCGCGTCGCATGGCAGATGATCGCGCGCGCGGCGGTATCGAGCATCATGCTCAACCTTGAGACCGGGCATGATCCCGACGTGGCGCTGCTGGTCACGCTGCAACTGCGGCTGATGCGCCGGATCGGGGGACTCTACGGCTTCCGCGCGGCGGGCGGTTATGGACGCGAACTCCTGCTCATGACCGGGCTGCGTTTCGGCTTCCGGCAGGCGTTGACATTGGCGGCGCGTTATCCGCGCCTGCGCGCGTGGATGGTCAGCGGGACACTCGCGGCGGTGACCACGATCCTCATCGGGCGGCTGGCGCTGCTTTACTACAGCATTCCCCTACCGGGATGGCTGCGCTGGCTGTGACGCCTGAAGCCCTGTTCTCGATGAGCACACTGCGCCGCGCTTGGCAGTGGGTGCGGCGTAGTGGCTCGATGGCGGGGACAGACGGGGTTACACCGGGTCAGTTTGGTGCGGCGCTGGAGGCGGAACTGAACCGCCTGCGGCAAACGCTGCTCAACGGGACGTACCAGCCCCGTCCCGTGCGCCGCTTCTACTTGAAGAAGGCATCCGGCAAGCTGCGTCCGATCAGCGTGTGGACGGTGCGCGACCGCGTGGCACAGCGCGTGATCCACGACGCGCTCACCCCGGTATTCGAGGCGTTCTTTCTGCCATGCAGCTATGGCTTCCGTCCGGGACGATCCACCGAGGACGCGATTCGCGCCATCGTACAAGCGCGTGACAGCGGGCTGACATGGCTGCTGGATGCCGACATCGCCGACTGTTTCGGCAGCATCCGGCTCGACCTGCTTGGCGGGCAAATCGAACGCGCCGTCGAAATGCCGCTCATCCGGCGGCTGCTCGATCTGTGGCTTCATACCCCTGTCGTTGGGACACAGGGCGAAATCGCGGGCGTATCGCAGGGCGGCGTGATCTCGCCTCTGCTAGCGAACCTCTACCTGCATCGCTTCGACGAAATGCTGCGTGCCGCCCTGCCGCGCGCCGAGTTGGTGCGCTTTGCCGACGATTTCGTCGTGTTGAGCCTGAATGAAGATATGGCGGTGTGGAGCATGGAAGTTGCCCGGCGCGGACTTGAAAACCTCGCGCTGCGTTTGAACCTGCGGAAAACACGGATTATCACGTTTGACGAGGGCTTCACCTTCTTGGGAGTCGAGTTCAAAGGGCAGTCTCACCGCCCTGTACACGAAAGAAAGGAGAGTCAGGACGAATGACAACCGTTTATGTCCGTGAGCGCGGCGCAGTGATCCGCAAACAGGGCGAGCGACTGCGCGTCATGAGCGGAGATCGCGAACTGCTGCACATTCCGCTCGCCGATTTGACGCAGCTTGTCCTCATGGGCAACGTGCAGCTCACCACCCCGTCCGCCATCGTGCTGCTGCGTCACGATGTGGATGTCGTCTTCATGAGCTACAACGGTGCCTACTACGGGCGGTTGAACCCGAACACCTCGAAGTATGCCGATCTCCGTCACAAGCAGTTACGCCTGTGTGACGATGCGGCGCGGTCACTGGCGCTGGCGCGGCGGATCGTCATCGGCAAGGTGACAAATCAGCGCGTCGTCCTCATGCGCCGCTCCGACGATCTGCCGGAGATGACCAGCGCCGTTCAGGGCATGATGGCGATGTACAAGGCGGCGGAAGGCGCGCGCGATCTTGACCAACTGCGCGGCTATGAGGGGAAGGCGGCAGCCTATCATTTTGCCGGACTGCGGCTGCTCGTCCCGGCGGAGTGGGGCTTCGAGACGCGCCAATATTATCCCCCGCCGGATCCGTTCAATGCGCTGCTGAGTTTTGTCTACACGCTGCTGCGCAAGGATGTCGAGGCGAATTTGCAGCTTACCGGGCTGGATGCGTATCTCGGTTTCTTCCACACGCTCGGCTATGACCGCCCGGCGCTGGCGCTCGACCTGATGGAGGAATTCCGCGCGGCAGTGGGCGATCTCGTCGTCTTGAACCTCGTGCGCGGCGGTGCCGGTGGTATCACGCTGTCCGACTTCCGGCGCACTTCTCAGGAAGATACCCCGATCCGCATGAGTGACAGCGCCGCCGAAAAGTTGGTCGCGGCGTATGAACAGCGGCTCGAAGAGCGCGCCCAGATCCCCGGCGCGAATGAGCAGACCAGCTATCGCCGGATTATCGAACTGCAAGCCCGCCTCGCGCGCATTGTGCGTGGCGAGGCGCAGGATTACCAACCTCTGCTGCTGCGGTGATGCCGCTGGACGAGGCAGCCCTCGTCCCTACATTTATGGAGAAACATGATGCCGGATATGCTTTTGCTCGGACGCGGCGGCGCGATCAATGCGGAACGGGTGACGGCGGTCGCGTCCGCCAAATCAGACCCCGTGCGCCGCCTGCTCAAGACTCTGCCGCCGCAGCAAATCATCGACCTGACCTATGGCTTTCCCCGCCAATCGGTGATCCTGTTCGACAATGGCTTCGTCGCGCTGTCGAGCCGCACCCCCGAAGAACTGGCGCGGGTGCTGCACCGCCGGGAGGATGAACTTGTCCCGCCGTGGTGGTGATCTGATCCTCTACGCCGACGGAGGATTATCACCCGATCATGCCGGGGTCGGCGTGGTGGTCATCCGCGCGCGCCAGATCATCGCGCTGGCGAACCGGACGCTTCCGGTCATGACCAACAACGAGGCGGAATATGCGGGGCTGCTGCTGGCGCTCGAACTAGCTGCCAAGCTCGCGGCAGAGCGGATCGAAATCCGCCTCGACAGTGAAGTCGTGGTCGGGCAAATGACCGGGCGGAGCGCAGTGAACAGTCCGAAATTGAAACCCGTCCACACCCAAGCGTGCGTTCTAGCACGGGGGTTTGTCCGTGTGACCTATACGCGCGTTCCCCGTGAGCGAAACGCGCTGGCAGATGCGCTGGCAGCCGAAGCGGCGGCAGGTCGCCTGTGGTGGAGCGACTGCGCCGAACGTCCACCACAGGAGGAGTAGCAGCAACATGCTCTGGGTGATCAGCTATGACATTCCCGACGACAAACGCCGGCGCAAAGCTGCCGAACTGCTGGAAGGCTATGGTCAGCGCGCGCAGTACAGCGTGTTCGAGTGCGAGATCGACGATTCCAAGCGCGAACAGTTGGAAAAACGGCTGCGGCGGCTGATTGATGCGGCGGAAGACGATGTGCGCTTCTATCCCCTGAACGAAGCGGACTTGAAGCGCGTCCGGTTACTCGGCAGGGCGGAACTGCACCGCAAAGCCCCGTATAAAATCGTCGGAAGCTCCACTTGAGCTGTTTCGCGGGCTGACCTCTGTTTTGACAGGAGCGTCGGGGTTCGTACTCAAATGTACATACACGTCGCAAACGGTCATTTTTGACCGTCCCGCCGACGTAGTGGGAGGGAGGGGCTGAAAAACAGCCCTTTTCGCGCCCTGTTTTGGCGCAGAATGGAGGGCGCTGCACGAAAATTCGATGCTGATCGGCGCAGCCCGCGAGCCGCGCAAGTTGGGCAGCACAGTTGTCAAAAACAGGGAAACGGGGTAGATTAGAAGAGGTATGTACTTTGCCATCAGGGCGCGCGCTCACCCCTACGGGGGATTGAAACCTTACTTCGGCCACGTACTTTGCAGCCGATTTTGCAGATCAGGGCGCGCGCTCACCCCTACGGGGGATTGAAACGGAGATACTGCCGCACAGCGGCTTCTACTAGGTTTATCAGGGCGCGCGCTCACCCCTACGGGGGATTGAAACGCGAGGCCCTGGCCGGTGGCTTTTTTCGCCGCCGCAAATCAGGGCGCGCGCTCACCCCTACGGGGGATTGAAACCAGTGCCCAAGCTGCCGAACAGCACACCAGTAGAATCCACAAATCAGGGCGCGCGCTCACCCCTACGGGGGATTGAAACCGTTATTCGCTTGCGCGATCAGGTTCTGCTCAGTGCATCAGGGCGCGCGCTCACCCCTACGGGGGATTGAAACTT
>JACSRG010000204.1 GCA_014879865.1 Anaerolinea sp. | reverse complement strand
CCGATCAGCAGCGCGAGGTCGGGCAGACCCGCGAACAGGTGATTCGACGAGGCGCGCACCAGCACGCCAGCGACGAGCAGCAGCACGATGGCGAGGGCGATTAATGTGTGTGCAAGGCGGCGTACCATAGTCCTACTATAGCGCAAAATTGACGCTGTATCCGTGCATAGCTATACTCTGACCGGATAAGAGAGGAACGGAACGATGGCACAAACGTTTGACCCGCAAACCCTCGACCTGCTGCGCTGCCCGGCAGCGGTCAAGATGAACAAGAATCCCGGCGACGACTTCGGCAAGCTCGAACTGTACAAAGATGCATGGCTCATCAGCGCCGATTCCGGCAACAAGTACCCGATCAAGAACGGCATCCCGATCATGTTGATCGAAGAGGGCGAGAAGTATAAAGATACGCCCGTCGATCAACTGCCGATTCCCGCGCCCTAATGAACTATTGGCGTCGGGGCTTTTGGCTGTAAACTGTTAGCAGTGAACTGTTTTCCGATTTCACCCTGACTGAATCGAGCGATTGATGATGGCTGACCCGATTTCCCATGAAGCGCCCGCCCGCAAAGGTCAAGACCTGCCCGTGATGCTTCCCGGTAAGCTGATCGGGAGAGAAGCAACGGTGCGGCAGGTGTATGCCCAGTTGAAGGACAACAAGCCCGCGCTGATCTTCGGCGCGTCCGGTGTTGGCAAGACGGCGCTTGTGGCGACGATTGCCAGCGCTTATACCGAACTGCCCGGCGGTGTCCTGTGGATGCACGTCGATGATACGCCGTTCGCGGAACTGCTCGTGCGTGTGGGGCGAGCCTACAATATCGCAGAACTGACGACGACGGACAACCCGCTGGCGTTGGTCGGCGCGGCTGCCAGCACGCTCACGCAGAACAAACCGTTGATCGTCTTCGACGGCAAGCCGAACACCGCCGCGACCACCGAATTCATCACCCGCGTGGCGGAGCGCCTGCCCGTGCTGCTCACCAGCGACGAGGAAATTCAAGGCAAGTGGACGAGTTTCCGCCTCGCCAAGCTCGAACCGGATCAAGCGGCGATGTTCTACCGCCAGCTTGCCGACCCGGCGACGCCGTATGACGGCTTGAACCAGCTCACCGCCGCGCTCGACTACCTGCCGTTCGCGCTGGCTGTCGCCGCCGGGATCAGCCACCTCAAGAAGCAGACGCCCGCGCAGTTTCTCAGCGCGCTGCCGCCTCAGCCGCAGGGCGCAGGCGCGACGCCGCAGCTTCTCGCCTTAACCGCCGCGTTCAAGTCGCTGTCCGGCGCGCTTCCCGGTTTGCTGCTCGTGATGGGCAGTACGCTGCGCGGCGAAGCCTCTGCCGAACTGGTGAGCATGATCGCCAACGCGCCCGTCGAAGCGATTCAGGGGCAGATGGCGCTGCTGGCGCAGTACCGCCTGCTCGAACGGTTCGAACGCTATGGCAGCCCATACTACCGGATGCACCCGATCACCTATTTGTTTGCGCAAAGCTGGTTACGCGGATCGGGACGACTCGAAACCCTTGCAGCCAAGTTCCGTGACTCGGTGCTGGCGTATACGCGCAAGTACAGCGCGCAGGGACGTGCCGGACACGATCATCTCGCGGCAGAGATGGATAATATCGTCGCAACCGCGCAGCGCGCCGCCGACCTCGGCGACCGTGATGTGGCGAACGCCTTGATCGTCGCGCTGACGCAGGCGGGCGATTTTATCAATTCGCGCGGGTACGTCTACGATCTGCTGGCGCTCCGCCGCTTGGCGACCAGTTCGACGGGCGCGTTCCCGGCGCATACCGAAACTATTCCAGCGGTGACACCCACCGCCGCACCGGTCACGCCGCCGCTGCCCGCCCTCGACGAAGACGAGGACGAACTCGCGGATTCGGTCGCGCTCAAAAACGGGGATGTCCTCGAAGACGAGCCGGAAGCCGAAATCGAAGAGGAAGCGCCCAAGCTCGTCAGCGTCGCCTCGACCCTGAGCATGTTCGAGACGGATGACACGCTCGACGAGGAATTCATCGACGACGAGGATGACGACGAAGAAAACGGATTCGACGATGACGACGAGTTCGATGAAGATGAGGTAGACGAAGACGACGAGCCGCTGGATGAACTTGACGAAGTGGAGGGCGATACCGCGCCGGACGCTCCCGTCGATGAACTGACCCGCCTGCGTAATCAAGTGCTGGCGGCGCGCCAAGCCGGAGATCGGCGGCGGCACGCGGACGCGCTCAGCGCGGTGGGCGGCGAACTCGTCAGTCAGGGCAAGGACACCGAGGCGATCCCGTCCTACAGCGAAGCGCTGACGATGTATGAGGCGATCAACGACTCGTCGGGAATGCTGGCAGCGCTCGAAGCCCTCGCCGATCTGACCGCGAAGACCGATAACTCGCAGGCGACCGTCCTGTACGCATCGCGCGGGGTGCGCTTGGCGCATCAGCTTCAGAATGACACGAGCGAATCGCGTCTGCTCCTGCTGCTCGGCGACGCGCATCAGCAGTTGGGCGAAAGCGCCGAAGCGATCCGCGCGTATTCGCAGGCGCTCGATCTGGCACGCGGCAATGACGGCATGAACGAAGCAACTGTGCTGTACAAGCTCGGCTATGCGCAGTTGGACAGCGGCGAACCGGAAGAAGCCATCGACACATGGGAAGAGGCACTAACGCTCTTCCGCCAGAACGATCAGCGCGCCGACGAAGGTAAGGTCTTGGGCGGGTTGGGGACAGCCAATGGCAAGCTGGAACGCTGGCGCGAAGCGATCAACTTCCACACGTCGGCGCTGTACATCGCGCGGGAAGTCAAAGACCGCACGGAAGAACGCGAGCAGTTGAGTTTGCTCGGCTACGCGTCGATACAGGCACGGGAACTGGGGCAGGCGGTGTTACGCTACCGTCAAGCGCTGCATCTGGCATATCAAAGCGGATCGAAAGATGCGATTGTCTCCACGACCGTCGATCTTGCCCGCTTGCTGATCGAAAGCCCGCGTCACTTGGATGTCGCGGATATGCTGATCGATGCCGCGCTGCAGCGTGACCCGAACGACCGTGACCTGTTCCGCCTGCAAGCGATGATCGACGAGAAGCGCGTCACCGTTACCGCGCAGCAGACCCCGGTCAGCGGCACGGCGCAGCAGTACGCCGCCAACGCTTATACCCTGCTGGAGAATTAAAGAAAAAGATTAAACCACAGAGAACACAGAGAACGCAGAGAAAGGATGTAGTTATCCCTCTGTGCTCTCTGTGGTTAGGTTTCTTATTATTGAATTGGAATCCAGAAGCCGAAGCGGCTGCCCTTGCCGAGTTCGCTTTCGACCCAGACTTCTCCGCCATGCCGCTCGATGATCGTCTTGACAAGGCTCAAACCCAACCCACGCCCCTCGATGTGTTCCGTCCCGGTCTGCCGGGTGCGGTAGAACGACTCGAACAGGCGCGGCAGATGTTCGGTGGGGATGCCGATGCCGTTGTCCTCGACGATGAAGTGCAGGCGTTCATTTTCGACATGCGTGCGCACGCAGATCACACCGTTGTCGGGCGTGTACTTGATCGCGTTGTTGATCAAGTTTTCCATCGCCTCGCGGATCAACAGCGGGTTGATCGAAATCTCATCCGGCACATCTTCCAGCGCGATCACGGCGTCAATGCGGTGATTTTTGCTGGCAGCCGCCGGGTAGCTATCCTCGATGACCGTCCGAATCAGGTCGCGGTAATCGACCGGGCGGTGCAGTTCAAGCGGTGAATTGCGGATTTGCTCCACCCGCAGCAGATCGTCCAGCAACCCGCGCATCCGCTCAATCGAGCGTTCGATCACGTTCAGATACTCGCGCACGGGCGAATCGTCCGGCGTATCGAGCGCGATCAGGCTGCAATAGCCGCCGATCAACGCCAGCGGACTGCGGAGATCGTGCGATGCCATTTGCAGCATCTCGTCTTTGAAGCGGTTGAGGTCGCGCACGTTGGTGATGTCGCGCAGGATGATCACCGCGCCCGCCGCGTCGCCGCGCTGAGTCCACACAGAGACGGTGACGAGATAATCGCGGCGCTGCTTCTCCGAGCGCGTCTGGAATGACCACGATTGCCCGGTCTTGAACGGGTTTTCCAGCATCCCGCTGACAAAGCTGAGCATGTCGTCATTGTGCGTGTAATTGGCAATCGATTCACCCGCGCCCCGGTTCGGACGCTGCGCCGTGCCGAGCAGCGCGGCGGCGGGTTCGTTCGCCAGCATGATCATGCCGTGCTGATCGAGCACGAGCAGCAGATCGGGGATGGCGTTCAAAATCGCTTCCATCTGCTGCCGCTGTTCGAGCAGATGCGCGAACAACTGCGCGTTACGGACTGCCCCGGTCGCCTGATTGACGACGATGGTGAACAGGCGTAGATGATATTCGGAGAAATGGAAGGTGTCCGGGTGGGTGATCGTGAGCGCTGCCAGCACATCACCGTTCCACATGAACGGCACGCACAGCGCCGACCCTGCCGGAATCGGGTTATCGGACAGCACGATCCAGCGCGCATCGGTGCTGGTATCCTCGACGACCGCGCCTTGATGGTTGCGAAAAACCCATCCAGCCAAACCCTTGTCGATGACGCGCTTTGCCAACCGCGCCGTCATTTCTTGCGGTTCCAGCGTGTCCGCCGTCGGGAGGTATTTGGTGAAGATTCGCTTCCAGTCTTCGCCATACTCGGGGTTGATGAGCAGGCTGCTGTGCTGCGCGCCGACCGCTTTGATCATCAGATTGATGACGCTGCGCAAACCGCGCTCCTCATCAAGCTGAGTGAGCATCTGCGAAACTTCGGCGAGGAGTTCGAAATCTTCTAAAGAGGGATGGACACTCACTTGAAAACCGCGCATATCATTGACCAAACTCACGTCCACTATCTCTCAAGTGAAGCACAGGCGTAAGGGTTCGGCAAGGTAGGAAATTCTAACCATCGAGCGCAAAGCCTCATCACATTACAACGTTTCCATGTATTTTGCAATAGTAATGCCGCATCTAGGGCGAAAACCGAGTTGTCAAGCAGGGGCATCACTACCATGATACCCCTACTTTTAATTATAAGTTAACCGAATTCCCAACTAATCCCGTGAGCAGTTTGACGCAGGCATCGACATCGTTGATGTCAACGGTTTCGCTGGTTGTGTGGACAAAGCGGCATGGAATCGAGATCGCGCCGCTGGGGACGCCCGCCCGCGCCACTTGAATCCCGGCGGCGTCGGTCGTTCCGATGGTCAGCAGTTCAAATTGGTGGGGAATGCCGTCGGTTTGCGCGCGGTTGACCATCCAATCGCGGATGGCAGGGGGGACGACGTGCCCGGTATCGTGAATCTTGATCGCCGCGCCGCCGCCGAGTTTGACTTCCATCTTCTGATTCTTGATCATGTCGCCGGTCGAGGTCACGTCGAGCGCGATGCCGATGTCCGGGTCAACGCCATACGCCGCCGCACGCGCGCCGCGCAAGCCGACCTCTTCCTGTACCGTGAAGACGAAATACAGCTCGTTGGGCGTCTGCTTGTTCAGGCGGCGCATCGTTTCGATTGCCACCACACAGCCGATCCGGTCATCCATCGATTTGGCGATCAGGCGGCTGCCGCGTTCTTCCATCGTCCGCCAGAAGATCGCCGGAGTCCCCGCTTCGATGGCGTTGCCCTCGCCGGTGCTCACGTCGATGAAGAAGTTGTCGATCTCGCTGGCAGTCGTGCGCCCCGCGCCGAAATAGTCGTGCGCGCCGATCACCCCGGTCACGCCGTTTTCGAAGCGGACGCGCATCCCCAGCAGCGACGTTTGCAGCACGCCGCCAATCGGGGCGAAACGCAGATACCCGCTGGTCGGCTCGGTGAAGAGCGCCATCACGCCGATTTCGTCCATGTGGGCGGCGATCATGATCTTCTTGCCGCCGCTCCCGACGCGGCAGATCAGGTTTCCAAGCGGATCGACGCGCACATCGTCGGCGAAGGGCGTCACTTCTTGGCGAATGAGTTCGCGGACACCGTGTTCATAGCCGGACGGACCCCACGCCTCGACCAGCTTCTTGATTAAATCCTTCACAATGAGTCTCCTTGAGAGAAGCGGTTAGCTGTTGGCAAATGCAAGTACAAAGTGCTTGGCAAACCCGTTTTCGCTAACAGCTATGAGCTAAACTGGAAATGTTCCGGCTGAATGCGCCGCAGCACGGCTTGGATCAGGCGGAGCGCGTTGTCGTAATCGTCGCGGTGCAGATACGCTGTCGGGCTGTGGATGTAGCGGCAGGGCAGCGAGATCACGCCCGTCGCCACGCCCGCATTGGTCATGTGGATCGCGCCGCCGTCTGTCCCGCCGCCCAACTGCGATTTGATCTGGAAGGGGATGCCTTCAGCCTGCGCGGTCTCACGCATGAAGGCGAACAGGCGTGGGTTGACGATCATGCTGCGATCCATCACGCTCAGCACGGGTCCCGCCTGCATTTTGCACGTCGGGTTGTGACCGATTCCATCATCGGGATTAGCATTCGGGTTCGGCACATCGTTGGCGGTCGTGCCTTCGAGGACGAAGGCGACATCCGGCGCGAGTGTCTGTGCCGCGACCTTCGCCCCGCGCAAGCCGATTTCCTCCTGCACGGTGAACGCCGCCAGCACATCGACCGGATAGGGCGCGTCTTGCAGCAGATCGACCAGCAGCGAACACCCGGCGCGGTCATCAAACGACTTGCCGCGCAGCATCCGCTCGCCAACTTCGAGGTAGCGGCTGTCGAAGGCGATGCGATCTCCGACCTTCACCTTGCCGTTGACCTCGTCCTTGTTCGCCGCGCCGATGTCGATGCGCAGCGCGTTGATTTTGACGACGGTCTGATCGCGATTCTGATGGATTGGCGTCCACAGGATGACGCCCGGAATCGCGGTATCGCCGATCTTGACGCGCAGTCCGGGCAGGATGCGGTCATCAATCCCGCCGACTGCCGAGAAGCGGATCAAGCCGTCGCCGTCGAAGCCGCGCACGATAAAGCCGACTTCGTCCATGTGGGCGGCGACCATCACCCGCAGCGGAGTCGCCCCCGTGCCGCGTTTGACTGCGGTCACACTGCCAAGCGGATCGATGCGAATATCCTCCACGTGATCTTTGATCGCGTTGAGGACGATCTTCCGTACCGCATCTTCCTTGCCGGAGACGCCTATCGCCTCCGAGAGTTCCTTTAAAATCATGTTGTCACCAGCGCCCGTTGGATAAACCCCGGAAAAAATAACACAAATTTTACATTCTTGCACCCTGCCGCAGCGCTCCGAGGGTTGCATAGATGTCATTTCGAGGTTAGCTTTTTAATGCTTGCCATGCTCTTAGGGATACTTTATGTCAAGAACCACGAAATTAGCCTATTTAGGCGGCTGCCTGAGCGCCCTCTTGATCGCAGCGTGTCAGCCGCAGGCATCCCCGCCGCCCACGCTGATGATGCTGCCCACGCTGCCCCCGTCCGCTGAGCCGTCTGCCGTTCCCCCGACCGAAGTGGTCATTCAGGCAACGGCGACCGAACGAACGATCACCGTGATGTACGCGGTCGGCGCTGAATTGATCCCCGTGTGGGATTGTGCCGATCTGTCGTGCGGCATCATCGCCACGTATGACGAAGGCGAAGCCGTCGATGTGTACACGGTCGGCGCGCAGTGGCATGAAGTTCGCCTGCCGGATGGTTCGAGCGCGTTTGTGCTCTATAACAACCTGAGCAATGAACAACCCACCGATGAACCCACGCCGACCGGGACGGTCACGCCGCGCAACACGCGCACGTTGATCCCGTCGCGCACGCCGTCATCCACGCCGACCAGCACGCCCACCGGATCGGCAACCGCGACTTCGACGGCAACCCGCACCTCGACCTCAACCTCGACGCCAACGCGCACGGTCACGCCCGCGCTCAGCACGACGCCGTTCCCGACGCTGCCCGAACAGGGACCATCACAGGGGGGAGGACGTCCGGGCTTGCCGGGTGGCACGGTCGATGAGCCGGGATTCCGCCCGACCAATACCGCGCCGCCGCCCGTCACGCCGGGAGTCATCCCCTCGACGCTGACATGGACGCCGTCGCGCACGCCGTCGCTAACGTGGACGGCAACGCTCGCCCAACCGGGTGGGGGCGGTGATCCGCCGCCGACCTTCCCGACCTTCCCGGCAACCGTGACGAGTCAGCCGGGAGGGAGTACGCCGCCGCCGGGCGCGGGTACGGCTCAACCAACCAGCGGCGCGCCGCCGGGAGGCTCAACGCCGCCACCGGGTGCGGGCAGCCCTGTCCCGACGAGCGCAGTGCCGCCGCCGCCGCCGGGTCCGCCGCCGGGGGCGTAACCACAACATACAAAACATAAGGGCATGGTTGATGTACCAACCATGCCCCTTGTTCTGTCAGCTAATTCTCGATGAAGAGGAATGCTTTAGGTACTGCAACTCGCGCTATAGGCTACCCTTGCAACTATTCCGTCGTCAGTTCCTCGAACAGAATCCGCACGGCTTTGACGATCACCGGCTTGCGGTCGATGTAGACGCGCACTAACCGTTCCGTCGGCGGGTTGATGTGCGCGCGGAACAGCAGCTTGGTCATGTACTGCTCGACTTCGGCGGTCGATGGGTAAACTTTGAACGTGAAGCGTTTTTTCTTGTCTTCTTTGATGGGACGCCAGACGGTGACGACCGGCGAGGAGAGAATCGCCTGAAGGGT
>JACSRG010000356.1 GCA_014879865.1 Anaerolinea sp. | reverse complement strand
AGCACGATGCGCCCGTTTTCCATGATGTAAGCGTAATGCGCCACGCTCAATGCGACATTGGCGTTCTGCTCGACCAGCAGGATCGTCGTCTTCTGTTCCTCGTTGATACGCTTGATGATCTTGAAAATTTCCTGCACGAGCAGCGGCGCAAGACCGAGCGACGGCTCGTCGAGCAGAATTACGCGCGGATTCGCCATCAGTGCGCGCCCGATGGCAAGCATTTGCTGTTCGCCGCCGGAGAGGAAACCGGAAACCTGTCCGCGCCGTTCGCGCAGGCGCGGGAAATACTCGTACACGAGTTCCATGCGCTGACCGACTGCATGGCTCGTGTAGCCGCCCGCGCGCAGATTTTCCTCGACGGTCAAATGCTCGAAGACGCGCCGACCTTCCATCACCTGAAACACGCCCAAGCGCACGATGTCGGCGGCGTCTTTCTTGTGGATCACCTGCCCGTCGAACACGATAGAGCCGTCCGTCACCGCGCCGTCTTCCGGCTTGAGCAGCCCGGAAATCGCCTTGAGCGTGGTCGATTTGCCCGCGCCATTCGCGCCGAGCAGCGCGACGATCTTGCCCGCGCCGACTTCAATCGACAGCCCCTTGAGCACGAGGATCACATCGCTGTAAATAACCTCGATGTTGTTTAATTTGAGCAGCGCATCGGCTGTAGCCATAAATACACCTAGTTTTTCGTTCACTTCGCGCAGTTGATCGCCGTAGGAACGCCCGACTGCGCGTCCCTACAGGCAGATGCGTACACCTCGTCCCGAATTCGGGGCGAGGGTTAAAACGTCTATTCCCCTTCTTCAGCGCGCAGGTCGATGATACCTTCGCTGGCTTGCAGCCAAACGCCGCCCTCGACGCGGTAGATCGCCAGCGCGCGGTTGGCGCGGTGATCTTCCGGCGTGAAGGTCACCGGTTGCAGCAGTCCGCCCGTCTCAAAGTTTTCCAGCGTTTCAAGGTTGGCGCGGATATTTTCGCCCGTCAGTTCCTGACCGGCGTCCAGCGTCCGGCGGATGCCTTCCGCCATGACCGACATCGCCGCCCACCCCTGCGTGAAGTGGAGGCTTGCTTCTTCCAGCGTCTTGCCCTGCGCTTCGAGGTAGGCAACCGGGTCAGCCTGACCGGGGACTTCGACGGTGGTCGGGGTGAACGGAATCGCACCGAGGACGCCTTCCGCCGCTTCGCCCGCGCGCGAGACGAACAATTCGTCCGCGCACCAGTTCAAACAGCCGATCTGGATCACGTCATTGCTGCCGAAGTAATCGACCACGTTGGTCGCCAGCAGCGCTGCCGGGCTAGATACGTTCTGGATGATGATGTGCGTCACGCCGAAGTCGTCCGCCTGCTGGAGTTCGGCGCTGAAGTCGGTCGCACCGCGCGGCATAGCAATGCGCAGCGTGCCGCCGATCCCCAGTTCTGCGCCGAGTTCTTCACCCGCCGGGAGCGGATCGTTACCGAACGGGCTGTCGTTGTGGAAGAAGACGACCTTCATATCGGCTGCCGCATTGCCCGCCGCCGTCCATTCGTCGTGCATGTATTGCAGCATGATGCGCAGTTGATCGCCGTAGGTTGTGCCGACGAGGAAATTGTACGGCGCGGTGTTCTGGGGATCATTCAGCGATTCGGAATAGGACGCAGAAATGAACGGAAGCTGGTCTTCGGTCACGCGCCCGACCAGCGCCAGCGTGTCACCCGTCCCCCAGCCCATGAAGACCACCACGCCTTCGCTGACGAACTGCGTGTACAGGTTTTCGGCAGTTTCGACGTTGTACGCATAGTCTTGGGAAATCAACTCAATCGGACGACCGTTGATCCCACCGCTGGTGTTGAGCCAGTCGATGTAGGCGATCACACCCTCCGCGTAAGGCGTCCCCACATCGCCCGTCGCGCCGCTCAAATCGAAAACTGCCCCGACCTTGATCGGCTCGCCGTCTTGCGCAAAGACACCGCCCACGCCCAGAACCAACAATATTGCGATGACAAGCAATAGCTTCCGAAACATCCTATTCTCCTTCTAATTTGCACAAAAACCGTCTACTCAACACTCCCTGCGGAGCGCTCAATAGCTAAACGGGAACAGCCGGAAATAATCTTTGATGTTGCGCCAGATCTTCTGAATCCCTTCCGGCTCAAGAATCAGCGTGAGGACAATGGCGACGCCGAACGCGCCCTGCTGCGCGAACGGCAGAATCCGGTTGAATTCGGAGATCGCGCCCGCATCCGTTCCGGCGATCTGGCGTCCGAGGTTGCGCAGGATTTCGGGCAGCAGTGTGATGAAGATCGCGCCATAGATCGACCCACTCACCGTGCCCAAGCCGCCGATGATGATCATGGCGAGGTACTCAATGGATACCTGAATCGTGAAGCGCTCGAAGCTGATCGCCGTGCTGTGAACAGCCGAGAGCGCCCCCGCCAGCCCGACGAGGAACGACGATACGGCGAATGCCAGCACTTTGTACTGGAACAAGTTCACGCCCATGACCTCGGCGGCGATATCCTGATCGCGGATGGCGATGAACGCGCGCCCAATGTGCGTGCGGAACAGGTTGACCGTCGCCAGCACGACAATGCCTAGAATGATGGCGATCATCACGTAGAAGGCATACTCGTTGTCGTTGAGCCGCCATGCTTCGTTGCCGAACAGGTAATTCGCGGGGATGCGCAGCGCGTCGGTCGCTTCGCCGTTGATCACGCCATCGACCGGATCCCAGCGGATGATCACCCACTGCACGATCTGCTGCGCGGCGAGCGTAGCAACCGCGAGATATAAGCCTTTCAAGCGCAGCGACGGCAGCCCGAACACGCCGCCCAACACCGCCGTGATGAGGGACGCCGCCAGCAGCGCGATCACCCATGGGGTCTGGAAGTAGACCATGAGCATCCCGGCGGAGTACGCGCCAATCGCCAAGAATGCGCCCTGCCCCAAGCTGATCTGTCCGGTGTAGCCGACGAGGATATTTAAGCCGATTGCGCCAATGGCGGCGATCATGACGCGGTTGGCAAGGCGGACTTCGCCCTCCCCCACCACCAGCGGCAGAATCACCACGAAGGCGATGACCAGCGCCAAGCGGATGCGCTGCCACGTCGTCGGGCGAAGCTGCATGTCCGATGCATACGTTTGATGGTAAATGCCTGATTGTGTCGCCATGCTACACCCGCTCGATTCGCTTCTGCCCGAACAACCCGTAAGGCTTGATCATCATGACGATCAACAAAACGATATACGGCGTGACCGTCTTGACACCGGGGTCGATATAGCCGCTGGCATACGCCTCGATCAAGCCGATGATGAACCCGCCGAGCACCGCGCCGCCAATCGAATCCAACCCACCGAGGATGATCACCGGGAAGGCGCGCAGCCCGACGCCGGGGATGTCTCCGCTCACGCCGTTGGTGATGTCGGCGATCAGCAGCCCGGCGATACCCGCCGTCACCGCCGCCAGCGACCACGTCAGCATGAAGATCGTCTTGATGCTGATGCCCATGCTCATCGCCGCCTGCTGATCGTCGGCGGTGGCGCGCATGGCGATCCCCTGTTTGCTGTTGCGAAAGAACAGGATCAGCACGGCGACCAGCGCCAGCACCGAAATGGCGATGATGAAGCTGTCCTGCGCCAGCAGCAGCGGACGGCGCGCCCCTTCCAGCGCGATCTCGAAGCGTCCGTCAATCGGGATCAAGTTGGTCGGGATCGTCTGCGGCAGCTTGCCCCAGATCGCGCCGACGACGGCTTGAATGATGTTGCTCAAGCCAATCGTCACCATAATCACCGAAATGACCGGCTCGCCGATCAGCGGTCGCAGCACCAGCCTTTCCACCATCACGCCGAACGCGACCATCCCCAAGACCATCGCCAGAAAACCGAGGACGATGATCACACCGGGCGTCTCGACCGCTTGCAGCCAGACAATCGCCTGATAACCGAGGTACGCGCCGAGCATCATGAATTCGCCCTGCGCGAAGTTGATGACATCCGTCGCCTTGAAGACGAGGACTAAACCGAGCGCGATCAGCGCCAGCAGCGCCCCATCGCTCAATCCGGTATAGGTCAGCCGGATGAATTTAAGAATCTCATTGGCATCCATAAACTACTCTTTTCGGCTGCTACCGCGCGGCTGCTATTGCTTGCTCTTTATCCATCGCTTCGACGGCGACCGTCGTGTTGAGCGTCGCCGTGCGCCCATCCTGATACGTGATCGTCGTCTCAATCGTCACCGAGTCCGTCTCGCCGTACAGTCCATCGATCAACTCGTGGTAGCGCTGGGCGACGAACCCGCGCCGCACTTTGCGCGTGCGCGTCAACTCGGCGTCGTCCGCATCCAGTTCCTTGTGCAGCAGCAGGAAGCGGCGGATGCGCGCGGCTTCGGGCAAATCGGCGTTGGTGCGCTCAACCTCCTTGCGGATCAGCGCGTAGACGTTCGGCTTCTGCGCGAGGTCGGTATAGGTCGTGTAGGCGGTCTTGTGATTTTCCGCCCACTTGCCGACGTTGCCGAAGTCGATGTTGATCATCGCCGTGACGAACGGGTAATCGCCGCCGAAGACAACCGCTTCTTTGATGTACTGGCTGAACTTGAGCTTGTTCTCGATGAACTGCGGCGAGAACTTCGTGCCATCTTGCAGCGTCATCACGTCTTTCGCGCGGTCGATGACGATCAGGTGTCCGTCCTCGTCCAAATAACCCGCGTCACCCGTGTGCACCCAACCATCGGCGGTGAGCGTTTCCGCTGTCGCCGCGTCGTTCTTGTAGTAGCCCGTGAAGCACATCGTCCCGCGCACGAGGATTTCGCCGCTCTCATCCACTTTGATTTCCGCGCCGGGCATCGGCACGCCGACCGTCTGGAACTTGATCGCGCCGTCGCGGTGGACGACACAAATCCCGGTCGTTTCGGTCTGCCCGTAGCCCTGCTTCAAATTGATGCCCATCGCGTGATAGAAGCGAAACACATCGGGACCCAACGCCGCGCCCGCCGTGTATGCCCATTTGACGCGCAGCAAGCCCAACTGGTCGAGCAGGTTGCGGAAGACGACTTCGTGCGCGATGCGCCCGATCAAGCGATCTACCAACCCCGGTTGCCGACGGTTGAAGCGCAGATTCGCCAGCTTCGTGCCGTGCGCCATCGCCCATTTGAACAGCGCCCGCTTGACGCGATCCGCGTCTTCCATCTTGACCTGCACCGAACTGAGCATGTTCTCCCAGATGCGCGGTGGCGCGAACATGACGTGGGGTCCAATTTCGCGGATGTCATGCTGGACGGTTTCCGGTTCTTCGGGGAAATTGAGCGCGAAACCCTTGTACATGCCGCACGCCACCGACATCATCTGTTCGCCGATCCACGCGAACGGCAAAAACGACACGAAATCATCCGTCTGCGAGAAGCCATCGACGGCGGTCAATCCGTGCGCCATCGCCAGCAAGTTGCCATGTGTGACCTGCGCCAGCTTCGGGCGTGAAGTCGTGCCGGAAGTCGTCGAGATGATCGCCACATCCGACGCCTTGCCCTGCTCGACGCGCTGATCGAAGAACTGCGGGTTTTGGTCGTGGAATGCGCGCCCCATCGCCTCGACATCGGGGAAGGTCATCAACTGCTCGTCGGTGTAAGTGCGCAGCCCGCGCGGGTCAAAGTAGATCAGCTTGTGGACGGTGGTGAGCTGATCCCAGATTTCGAGCAGCTTATCGACCTGCTCCTGATCTTCCACGATGATGAACTTCGAGTCGCACTGCACGGCGATATACGCGACTTCTTCGGCAACCGAGTCCTGATAGATGCCAATCGACGCGCCGCCGAGCGCCTGCGCCGCCAGTTCGCCGATGATCCATTCGGGGCGGTTGTCGCCGACGATGGCAATCCGGTCGCCGGGGACGAAGCCCATGCAGTGCAAACCGAGCGCAAAATCACGCACGCGCTCGTAGTAGTCGTTCCATGAGATCGACTGCCAGATGCCGAAGCGCTTTTCGCGCAGCGCCACTTTATCGCGGAAAACGCGCGAGTTCTCTTTGAGCTGCTTGGGGAGGGTGTCAATTGCCATCGCCGGTTAACCGTTCCCCAGATACGCCTGAATCACGCGCGGATTTTGCGAAATTTCGTCGGGTGTGCCGGTGGCAATACAGCGCCCGAAATCGAGTACGCCGATCCGATCCGACACATCCATGACCACGCCCATATCATGCTCGATCAGCACGATGGTGATGCCCCATTCCTCGTTGATGTCGAGGATGTAACGGGCGATGTCCTCTTTCTCCTCGGCGTTCATGCCTGCCATCGGCTCGTCGAGCAGCAGCAGACCGGGGTTAATCGCCAGCGCGCGCCCCAGTTCGACCCGCTTTTGCAGCCCGTACGCCAGCGCGCCGACCTTCTGTTTGCGAATATTCTGGATTTCCAGCAGATCGATGACGTGTTCCACGAATTCCCGCTGCTTGATCTCCTCGCGCTGTCCCGCGCCGTAATACAGCAGCGCCGCGAGCAGGTTTTTCTTCATGTGGACGTGGCGACCAAGCATCAGGTTGTCCAGCACGCTCATATGGCTGAACAACTCGATATTCTGGAAGGCGCGGGCGATTCCGAGGCTAGGGAGGCGGTGAGGAGAGGTCACGACGAGGTTAGTTTCGCCGTACAGGATGCGTCCCTTCTGCGGTCGGTACAGCCCGCAGATACAGTTCAGCATACTGGTTTTACCCGCGCCATTCGGTCCGATGATGGCGAAGATTTCGCCCGGTTCGACGGTCAGGCTGACATCGGTCAGCGCGTTGACCCCGCCGAAACTCAGGCTCACGGACTCGACTACCAAGCGATGACGCGGTGACGGATTCTCCTCATACGGGCGAGCGAATCGAGTCAAAGTCATAAAGCACTACCTTTTCCGTAAAACAGATGTTTTTGGTGCTGCGGCGTGCCACAGAATGTCTATTTGGTTGATTAGTTGACGTAAAAAACAGTATAAGAATTCTTCTGTAGCTGTGCAACTATTTGACCCCCTGCCGGATGTCATGCAATCCCGGTGACGAATGACATGAGGGTTTTCGCGACTCTTGACAACCCGTTACGGCGCGTTCCACCAGCGCGGCGGTTTGATCGCATCTACCCACCCCGGCGGCGGCGGGTCGTAGGCGGCGTTCGGCAGCAGTTTGCCGTTACGCCAGCGTGCCGCGCCGGAGCGAAGCAGTTCGTCCAGCATAGGCGCGACGAAATCCACCGGTTCAGTGTCGAAGATATGGCGGCTGTAGTCGAGAAACCAGCCCGCGCGCAGCAGATAGGCGCGGCATTCGGTTTCGGTCATGCCGTCGTAGAGCATCAGCGCGTAGGTGAAAATCCGCTTGCAGGCGTGCCAGCCGATCTTCTGCGGATCGTTCAGCCATTTGTCGTAACGCCGCCGTGCCGCGTCAATCGCCGCCAGCGGTTGATTGCACGCCGCACCATGTCCCGAATACGAGCGCTTCAGCGGCAGCCTTGCCAGCCGATCCAGCGACTCCAGCAGGCGGTAGATCGCGCCGCCGCCCTCGCGGAACACGTTGATCCACGCCACATCGTCGCCGTGAAACGCATCCCCGGCGATCAGCACACCATCGGCGTAGTAACACAGATGACCGAGCGTGTGCCCCGGCGTGTGGATCACCTGCACCTGTACGTCGCCCGTGTCGATCACATCGCCGTCGTCCAAGAACACATCGACCGTGTACGGCTGAATCGGCTGCACCAGCCATTCCGCCGAACACGCTTCACGGTCGCGGCGGTTGACCATCGTGCCTTCCCAGCGCTGCGCGCCGATCTTCACGCCATAGCGCGTCTGCAAACCGTGATTGCCGCCGACATGATCGCAGTGGTGATGTGTGTTGGCGACCATCTGTAAATCACGCGGATCGACGCCCGCGCGTTCCAGCAGGGCAACCGTGTCGTCGATGTCGCTGCCGAAGCCGGAGTCGATCAACAGTGGATGCGTGCCTTCGACCAGAATCATATTGGCAGACGGAAAAGTCCGCTGAAAGAAGCGAAAAGCCATCTTGACCCTTTATGAATTTTTGAATATTGACAGCACCCTCATTTTACCGTTTAATAGCGCATGTTGCAGCGTGGCAATCCACCGGGTTGTCGCCCTCAACCTTCTACCGACGAGAGTGAAAGGAATTGCCGTGTCAGCGGTCAGACAGAGCTAAGAAGCCACATATGGCTTTGATTTGCTTGCTGCTGACCTATGCTGCATGGTTTTAAGATTCCTACTTCCCGGCTGACTTCTTCCGCCGGGTTGAGCTGCGATTACTCGCACTGCCATACGCGCCGCATGGGTCATGCCGATCTATGTGGCGTTTTGTTTTTCGGGCAGATTCTTGTGGTAGTTGGTTTGAAAGAGGTGCAATCATGTCTATTCTCAGCGCGCACAACCTGAGCCAGCAGTTCGGCGCGTTCAATGTATTCAGCGGCATCAGCGTCAGCATCCCGCACGGCGCGAAAATCGGGTTGGTCGGCGCAAACGGCATCGGCAAGACAACGCTCCTGCTGATCCTCGCGGGCATCGAAGAGTCGCCGACGGGCAGCGTTCACATCGCCAATGGCACGCGCATCGGCTATTTGCGTCAAGAAGCGATTGAGGCGTTCGCGCAGCGCGATAATACCGTACTCGACGAAATGCTGACGGTCTTCGCGCCGCTGCAAGCCGAAGAAGCCGCTCTCCGCGCACTGGAACATCGTCTCGCCGCCGAACCCGAT
>JACSRG010000195.1 GCA_014879865.1 Anaerolinea sp. | reverse complement strand
AGTTCGAGCATGACATAGTTGGTGAGCAGAATGTCTGGGGGAGACTGGATTATCCGTTGGCGCTTCTCACTTTCGTCCTGTCCGGTGTAGCGTTCAAAGCGCACATGCCTATCTGCTGAATCAGGACCTAGGTATTTCTTAAGCTCTTCTTCTTGGCTATTGGCGAGAGCATTCATTGGATAAACAATGATAGCCTTTATTCCATGTCCGCTCCCATGTCGTAGTACGTGATCCACGATTGGTACCATGTAGGCGAGACTTTTACCGGAGCCTGTCCCGGTCGTGAGGATGTAGTTATGCTGAGCATTAGCCGTAAGAATCGCATCGCGTTGATGTTTGTGAAATCGCAGAAGCTGCCCACCTACCCCATTCGACTTATTGCGCCGGAAGATATGGCTGCAAGCTGGCTGCAAGATCTGCTGTGCTACAAGTTCATCTACTGTGCCACCTGATTCGAAGCTTGGATTGATCTGAATCAACGGATCAGGGAAAAATCGACCTTCTCGAATTCCTCTTTCGACTTTATCCCTAATGCGGGAGTCCTGTATTGTGATGAAGCTAGACGCATACGTTGCGTAGTCAAGCTTCAGTTGATTGCGTAAGGCAAAGACATCCATTGGATTAGATAACATCCCAAAATAAGAATGATTGAGGCACGGAGGCGATTACTCCAGATTGTAGAGTTTAGCTCATTCCCGATCTGACAGAAAGAAACCCTTAGTGTTTGGAGAGACTGAAGGTTCGCAAAATAAAAACACGGCTGAGGAACGCTCCCCAGCCGTGCGGACGCTCACGCATACGCCGCGTGCAGCAACCGCGCCGCCCGTTTCATGTATTTCGGGAATGATGCCGGACTGTATCCATTGTCGATTGCCGCTTGGCGGTACGTTTTTCCTTCCAACTGCGCCCGCAGTGCAACCGAAACGCATTTCGTGTGGCGGAACTGCTCCAGCAGCGCCTCAGCAGGAGCCGTATTTCCGTGCTTGTACTGCTCGCGCCAGTGATACGGTGAGGTGAAGCGCCCGTGATTGGGATGCTCGACTGGCTGCTCGAACAGCCCAGGCGGCGGGTACGTGTGCCCTTCGAGGAACACTTCTGCGAACTCATACTGGAGTTCCTGCTGGACGTACAACCCATAGCGCTGATACCAACGCCACACGTCAGTGGTGACGATATTCGCAGCAGCTTCTTTGCCCACCTGCGTTGTGTGGTAGTACAGCGCGACCAAGTGCTTCGTTGACGACATGTATTTGTTTGCCAGCTTGTGCATGATCCGCTCAATGTCGATCCGCATATCGATCTCGGTCGCCCATCCTGCCCACCGTTCGCCCTGCTGATGCTGGAACCCGTCGATCACATTCTCATCGGCGGTATCCCGACGGTCACTCTTGATTAGCTCATCGAGGCTATCATACTGGTTCGCTTGGTAGCGGATCGTCGAAATTTTGCAGCGCGCCAAGATGAAGAACACGGTCTGCTTACGTGTTTTCTCCGCGAGGAATTCATGCCGCTCAACCAGCGTTTCCCACAGCGCCATGAAGCCAATTTGCAAGCAGTCGGGTAACTCATCTTCGAACACACCGAAGTTCTTCATCACGTTGGAAGCGTAGTGGGCAAGATCGTCGTAAATCTGCTGAAACGTCAGATCACCCGCCCAACCAGTCGAGTATACGGCAACACGCGGATACGGCTTGATATTGAATGTGGACATCAGAACATCCCTTCGCACCGCTGGAATCTGCCAGCGCAGGCGAGCGCTACCGCTCGCCCCGCCCCTCACGACGCAGAAGGGGGAACCGTCCAGCATCCGGTGGGATGTATCCCGACGGAAAGCGGGTGGTTCGGTGGTACTGGTGCTGGCAGAGCCAGCTTAGTGCCAGCGTACCGCCCGCTGGTGCTGGACGGTGGGTGTCCCTCGCGTCGTACCCTCCCCGCGGGGCGGTAGTGCGAGGAATTTCAGGGAGTTGTCACACTGTCACAGCCGTCACAGCCCGCAATATGTGCTTCTGAGCAGTGTGCGATCACCCCCGTGATCATTTGCATTTCTACAGGAAATGAGGGTTTTGGATCTGTGACACCTGTGACGGTGACGGATGATTTCTCCCCGCAATAGAAAAGAGGCTGTCACAGTGTCACACCTGTCACAGCCTCTTTGATGCGATTCTTCGCCTACTTTGTGCGCTTAGTCCGTCACAGCGTCACAGTCGTCACAGGTGAGAAAGTCAGCTTTCAACTGCCAGAAGCGTGTCGGAACGCTCCGTACACGGCGCTGCACGGTCAGGCTGTTTGTGCCGGGGATTAACCAACCATCTTCGCGCAACTGCTTGCCGATGTCGGTTGCGCTGAACTTGAGCGCGCCGCCGCGTGCCACCTCCTGAAAGGCGATGTCGGGCAGGAGCAGCACGGTTGCTTCGTCCAGATAGCCGATGATGGTCACACCCGGTCGCGGTTCTTCCGGCTGCTGCATGCTGCTGGCGAACATCACCCGCCCGCTGGCAACAAGCTGCGTCAGTTTGTCGAGGAACACACGACCGGCACGCTCCTGCTGCACCGCCTGTACGGTCGCGACGATGGCATCCTGCCACGACGGCAGCGCATCGTCCGCGTCGCGCTCGGTCAGGAACTCATGCAGCAGTTGGTAGACTGATACGAGGACTGCCCAGTTGTTGACCATGCGCCCGGTATTCGCCTGCCGTCCCAGCTTTGCCTGTAGTTTCGCCGCATAGCCCTGCGCGTTCATCGGAAACCGTTTGGCGAGATCGTCGGTGAGCGTCCCCGAATCGGCGCGACCGGCGAGCCATTGAATGAACGCAGCGGTGAATGCGGGCAAATCACGACGCACAGCTTCCGCTCGTGCCAGCATCTTGCTACCCGGATCGCGCCGCTCCCACGGCGGCACTTCCAGCACCAGCATACGCGCCAGAATCGAAGCTTCGCCTTCAATCGTCGTTTCTCCGGTGGAAAGCAGCAATCCCCGACACGGGCGTTCCTGCCGAAGTTTTGCTTCGCGGGTCAAGCGTCCTCGTCCCATCCCGCGCGAATAGCTCTGTAGAAAACGGGTGAAGGTGCGTTCATCCGCGTAACACGTCTTGTAGTCATCCACCCAATAGAGCGCGTCTGCCAACGTGTAACCGAGGGCTTCGACCGTGTTCACCGTATCGCCCCACTGCGCGGGCGGCGTGTCACGGGTGAACTCGCCATAGAAACTGGTCATCAGTGCGGCGATCTCGCTCTTGCCGCTGCCGGTTGTGCCGACGAGGTGCAGCGCGGGTTTCGGCGCGGCGGTGGGAAAGAAGCGCTGCATTACTGGCAGCAGCGAAAAGGCGATCAAGACGGATGCCAGTTCTTTGGGGAAAACGGCGACGGTCGCTCGAAAGGCATTGAGTCCATCCTCCCACTCGGCTGATTTCAGCCCGTAATCACGCAGGCGGCTTTCCAGTGCCACTTCAGGCGGATTGCTCACGATGCCTGCTGCGCTGACGCTGAGATCGGGTGAAACAAACTGCCAGTGATCGTCGATCTGCGTCCAACCGATGAAGCGATAAGTCTGACGGCGGGGCGCATCGGCGGAGAGTTTCAGGATCGCCGGCGCGAGGTGTTTCTGCATCCCAGCACGCGGGGAAAACACGCCACCTGCTTTCCCGGCGATGAAGCGAGCGAGTGCGTTGGGATCGCCGAATAATTCGTCCGGCGCGTCGATGGTCGTTGAATAGGTCGGATGGACAAGTTGCAAACGCATTTGCCGATCTACCTGCCCATCGTCATCGACCTGCATCATCCATTCCAGCACACGACCAGTCCAATCAGCGACAGTCAGTCGGGACAACCCGCGTTCAGTTTCTTTCTCATACACCATGCCGCCGTCCCGCTCGGTGTAGCGCTCTGCCCCTTCGCTGTGTGGTGCTGCGGATCGCTCACGCTCGCGGCGGGCTTCGCGGTACAGGCGATCCAGATCGGCGACCTTCAAGCCGTCGCCGCACACGGATTTGAGGCGCTGGCGTGTTTCGGCCCATTCCACCGGGTTCATTCCGGCACAAGCGCGCACCGTTTCCGCAATCTGAGCGGCGCTCGGACGATCCGACGCTTCGGTCTGCCGACTATAACGATTGACCAATTGGTCAACCTGATCACGCGGACTCGGAATAGGATCACGCGGCGGTCGGCTGTAGGCACTGCGGATGGTCGCCACTGCCTCACGTTCGCTGCACCCATCGGCAACATAACGCGGGACAAGCTGCGCTTCTGCTTCCGACTGCGAATGCCCCGCATCGCGTAGTTGGCACGCGGCGGCGAACAGTTCCTTGTTGCGATGATGCTCCGGCGCGCCCGATATGAGATAGTCCTCGGTGCGCTTGGGCAGCGGATGCTGCCCGTTCCCGTTGAGCGTGATGACATTCAGGCTGCCGATCCGCTCAACCTGTGGCTGACTCTCCAACCAGGCGAAATCGCTGAGCGGATAACGGCGATCCGGGTGCAGTTCGACCAGCGTCACGACCACGCCACCTCTTTCAGGTTTAGTGTTTATGCTTCCAGCGAGTCTCATTACAGATGCGACCGACTTGACATACTGCGGATCGCCGCCGAGCGCGCTGAACAGTCCACGCAGAATACCTGCTGCCTGTTTTCGGCTACCCTCATCGAGCGCCACCGGCTCGGAAAGCAGCCAATAGGCGTGCAAGCCTCCGCCGCTGTTGATGATCGCTGAAGGAGGCTGATCGAAGGCGGTGAGTTTTCCCATAGCCGCCGCTCGGCGCGCTGAGTCGTCGCCACAGTCAAGATCGACCCACAACGCGGGTAGCAGCGCCGCCGCTTCGGCTTTGCCCTGCTTGTCCCGGCGCAAACACGGCGCGAAGTACAACCCGTAGCCGCCCTCGCGATTTAAGGCAGTTGCGCGATTGAGCGCATTGGTCAGCGTGCGTTTATCGCCAACTTTGCTCCAAAATGAGCGGGCATCCCCGGTCGTCGGATGGATACAGCGCAGTTCAAAATACAGCTCGTCCGGTGCACCGCTGTACAGGGCGCGGAGGAAATCACGCCATTCCAGCTTATTGCCGGAAGTGTCAGTTTGTGCGATACTCATATTCATTCCTTTAGGTGACACACAGGGGTTTGAAGCGCGCTCGTTTGGCGACCAGAGCGTTTCACTCCCCTGTGTGCTTTTCGGCTAAAAGTCGATGTCGATGTCCAAGTCTGGTTCCCGATCCGACGGTGAGAAGTCCAGCCGGCGCACGTCGGCGAAGAACGCTTCCCGTTCCGCCCCGCTCATCTCGTTGATCCCGTTGGCAAGCTGGCGCAGCGCCGCGAAATCCCCACCAATCTCACCGTGCAAGAGCCTCGCCAGCAGTTCCGCCTCGTCGTGTTTCAGCCCGCCGATCAACGGGCGAAATTCCACGTCGTCATCTTCGATGGTGCGGTAATACCCCGTCGCGCTGATCTGCTCATCGGTACGCCGTGCTCCCACCCAGAAGTCAAACCCGTCATCTTCCAACTCGACTGAACCGTGTGCCCGTTCTTCGGTGATCGCGCGCTGCGCTGTCCGGGCTGCATCGAGCGCGTCGTAGCGCTGTTCCCAATCCAGTCCGATGTAGCGTTCCAACAGCCCTGCCGTCTCGTGTTCGGTGACGCGGTGCAGCATCTCGATGTGATCTACCTTCCGGTTCTGCGAGAAGAACAGCGGGACGCGCTGCCCATGCTCCTCGTCGAAAACCGTCCCCGGCAGCACCACATGAGTATGTGGATCGTGCAGTCCGGGCGACTGCGGATCGGTACTGTTTCTGTGGTGAAGTACATAGCTGTACTCGATTCCCGTGTCCAATCCGCGCTCGTCGAAAAAGCCCTCGATCACGTTTTCAGTCAGCTCGCGGACAAAGCTTTCGCGCTGCTCGAACGGGATCATTGCGGTCAGCTCCGGATTCGGATTGATGACCAGTGAGAAGGTCAACACATGTTCACTCCGCAAGTCCTCGCAGCGCTGCGCGATTTCACCAACCGAACCGCCCATCCCATGATCGACCCACCGTTCCATCCCGGCGCGCTGCTTCACGTAGCCGTCGCGACTGTCGCGGTACGTTAGGTACTTGAGCAGATTCTTCGCCCGCTTCGCGTCATCGTCGGTCGGCTTCTTGTACTTCACGTTCGCCACACACATCTGCTTGCGATCCATCGCCTAGCCCTCGCGTTTGCGCGTCACCCGGTCGATGAAGGCGTTGAGCGCTGCCGACATTGTTTCGACCTTCTCATCCAGCGCATCGACTTTGCTTTCGATGCCTTTGGCGATGGCGCGGCGCGATCCGGGCAAATCTTCCTGCGCCGCGAGGTAGTAATTGACCGCATCACGCAGCAGATCATTCTTGGTCACGAATTTGCCGACGCGGGCGCGGGTACTGCGCAAGGCTTCCAACCGGCGCATCTGATCCGGCGTGAGATTCACCGTCATGCGTTCGCTGTACGGATTGGTCTTCTTCTTCATCGTTCGTCACTCCCTTCAATACCTGCCATGATCGCGGCGCGGAGTTTCCCAGTCGGGCGAAAGCGCACATAGATGCGTTTGAGCGTCTTGGCGGCGCTGCCGCGCTGTGCCTGCATCCGGCGCTGAACTGCGCCACCGCTGCGCATGTCCTGCACCTCCACCAGCAGCTTGCCCAAATCGGCGACCGTGATGGTCGCGCCGGGACGTGCCAGTTCGACCAACCAGAGTTCCGCCATGACTTCCAGCACCTCGGCGACATCACGCCGCTTGAGATGCGGCAGTCGCAATGTAATCTCCCGAACCATCTGCTGGTGATTCATGCTGCCCCTCCTTCTTGATCCGAGCGCTATCATCGTGGTGCAAGTTTTTTGCGTCAGCCGGGACGGGTGACGCGCGTGGGCGCACCCAATCGCGCCCACGTGGCAGGCGGGTGCTGCGCACCACTGCCTGCGTGCAGGGTGTGGAACACGCTGCACCAGCCACTCCGGCGCATGAGGAGCCAGCGGATTTAGCTGGCTTCTGACCCCCTGTGACCCATTCTGAAATGGAAACAGCCCCACAGGGGGTCAGACGAGGGCGCAGCGCCCCGACGCTGCGCCGCAAGGCAGGACGTAGGACTGCCTTGCATTGCGCTGTGCGCACGTACCGCTCCTGTAGAACACGATCAGTCGTTACCATTTCGCCTTCCTCACTTTCTCCTCGCGCTTGTTGGCTTCTACCTCGTCAACCACCTTTGTCGGCTCTCGGATCGAGACAGCGCCTCCAGCAGTGGTCTGAATGACTCCCAGCGCCGCGACATGCTGAATCACCTGCTCCATGTAACGCGGCAGATCACCCATCGCTGACCGTATCCACGCCGCATCATCACAGACCTGCGCAAAACGTCCCGGATCGAACGGCTGCGGGGAATTGCGCGGCAGCACCGGGCGAAAGCCACCCCGGTGACGTTCGATGTACTCGCGCATCAAGTCTTTCATCACCGCGTTGCGGCTGCCGCGCGGGATGCTGTTCCACCAGGCGATCAGGTCGGTGTCCTCCGTGAAAGTCATTTTGACCGTCGCCGTCATGCGTTTGCTCTTTGCCATGCTCGAAACCTCCTCTTGGGGGTGTACGCCCTTGTACGCACACTGTCCGAACCGGTACGACACCCCCAACACCCCCATTTATTCTTGACGGGCGACGAACCGGGCGTAGTTGAGATAACCGCGCGCATTTGCCAACTGCGCTTCCGGCAAAAGCTGTGCCTGCGGGTATGCCGCATTCACTTCGTCGTAGACCAACTCCGCGCCGCCACCGGATAGGTAGATCACATCGACCGTTGCGCCGCTGTGCCACTTCTCGCCCATCAGACTCAAGGTCGCGCTGCGGAGTGGGGCGAGCGCTTCTTCGACGATCCCGCTGTAATCGACGGGCTGACCGTTGGCGCGGAACACCCCTGTGCGCAGCACTTCCTCCACGATCTTGAACGGCATCTTCTGGCGATAATCTCGTTCGAGGACAGCGGCGATCCGCTCCTGAGCCGTGTAGACACCGCTCTCCACGCTGCCACTTTCTGCATCCACGTATTCGCCTTCGTCGTCCAATGCCAGATCGACGGTGTACGTCCCCACATCACACACCCCTGTCCGGCGGTAGGTGTGCTGGCGGTTGATCTCGCCGCTGTCGGTCAGACTCATGGCATAGATCGATCCGTAGCCCTGTGGCATAACCATGACCTCTGAAATATTGGCTACCAACTCGGCGGTGTCCGTCTTGATGATGTGCTGACCGACCAGTGAGGCTTTCAGCTCCGCCGCGTCGCGCATGTGATCCACCGGCAATCCCGACGCTAAACGGATATGCACAATGTCCCGGTTCCACATGCCTGCGACCAGCTTCCCAATGGCGACTTTTGCCAACCGCAACCGAAAGGCGTTACCCATTGTCGCCTCATTCGCGGTGCGACCGCGCAAGCGGAGCATTTCACCCGGTGGAAGCTGCGCCAGTGCCAGATTGCCGACAAACCACGAACCTTCGTCATCGGTGATCTGATCGCCGGGATGCCGTTCAGCGATGTCATCCTGCGCGAACTTGAGTTCACGGGCGTGTCCCATCACCGAGGGAAACGTCACAATTTGATCATTGGTCACGGCTTTCGTGACCCCATAGCCAATGTCCAGCCCGACGGTGATGCTGCTGCCGGGCAAGCTGTTCTGAGCGATTTTGCGCTTACTCACGATGGTCTCCATTGGAATCAGGTGGAACGCCAACAGA